>NZ_JBIVHR010000044.1:0-49009 GCF_044749305.1 Pseudomonas sp. NPDC089534
GAAACTGACCCTGGGCGGCAGCGTGTACGCCTACCAGAACGACGAAGACAGCCGCTGCACCGGCACCTCCACCCCGTGCGCCCTGTCGGTCAACGGCAACTCGGCCAACAACCAGTTCCGCCTGTACGAAGGCTTCAGCCAGATCGACATCGGCGGCCTGCCGATGCCGCTGTCGTTCTACGGCCAGTACGTGAAGAACAACGATGCGGTGACCGATGCGGACACCGCATGGCTGGTGGGCGCCAAGTCGAAGGTCTTCGGCCTGAACCTGGACTACAACTACCGCGACGTGCAGCGCGACGCCGTGGTCGGCGCCTTCACCGACTCGGACTTCGCCAACGGCACCACCGGCTCCCGCGGCCACAAGTTCAAGGTCGGTTACGACATCGACAAGAACTTCGCCATCGGCGCCACGTACTTCCTGACCAAGGCCGACTTCTCCAGCCGCACCCAGCGCGACGCAGACACCAACACCCTGCAGCTGGACGCGGAAGCGAAGTTCTAAAGAAGCAGCGACAAGCCTTGAGCCACAAGCTGCAAGTTGAATGCCTCGACTTGCAGCCGAAGCCTGCGGCCTGGAACTTGCGACTCAAGCCCGGTGCGGGTGGGACGATCCCCATCATCCGTTCGTGTCATCCGCACTGTGCTGTCCCCATGCCTGTGGCGAGGGAGCTTGCTCCCGCTGGATTGCGCAGCAATCCCCTTCTTTACATAAAGCGGGGGCCGCTTCGCGCCCCAGCGGGAGCAAGCTCCCTCGCCACAGATCAATTCCGCCCGTCAGGGCAGATCCTTGCGGCGTTGCTCGGCCAGGCGCTCGGCCAGCGCATCGACACCCTCCTCAGGCTTGGGCGGCATCGCCCGCAGCGTCGCCTGCATCAGGCGCATCTGACGGATGAACCGCCGGCAATTGCGGCAGAACATCAGGTGATGACGCACCATCAGCTTCTCGCGAAAGCTCAGCCGGCCATCGAGATAATCGCTGGATCGCGCCACTTGCTCCTTGCAGGTCAACATTCGCCGGTCTCCTCGAAATGCTCCACGGTCGCAAAGACCTTCAGGCGTGCCCGATGCAGCAGCACACGGACATTGGAGAGCGAGATGTCCAGAAGGTTACAGATCTCCTCCAGCTCCAGGCCCTGACGCTCGCGCAGCGTCAACACGCTGCCCTGCAGCTCCGAGAGGCTGAGCAGGGTGTGCTCCAGGCAGTCGCGCAGCTCGCTTTCGGTCAGCAGCGCCTCGGGGGTGTCATGGTGCCAGGCGAACGGCGCCACAAGCCAATGGCCATCGCCGGCGGAAAAGCGGTCGTCATCGAGGGTGCCGTGCGGCGACGGCAGGTCGTCCAGCAGCACCTCGCGGCGGTTGCGCTTGTAGCGGCTCTTGGCCGAATTGGCGGTGATGGTCAGCAGCCAGGTCTTGAGGCTGGAGCGGCCTTCGAAACTGCCGAGGTGGCGCACCACCGACAGCCAGGCGTCCTGCACCACTTCCTCGACATGGCGCTGGCCGACGATGGCATAGGCCACGGCGCGCATGGCGCTCTGGTAGGTGTTCACCAACTCCTTGAACGCCTGCTGCTCGCCGGCCAGCAGGCGCTGGAGCAATTGGGTGTCATCCGTTGCGGCCATCGGTTCCTCACGGGCAAAAAAAGATCGCAGCCGGCGCCCGTACCTTGCGGTACGGGCGCCGGCTGCGATCTTTTAGCACGAACTCAGCGCTTGCGCAGGATCACGCTGCCGATCGAGTAGCCGGCGCCGAACGAGCTGAGCACCGCCAGCGAACCGCTGGCCAGGTCGTCCTGGTGCTTGTGGAACGCGATCACGGAACCGGCGGAGCTGGTGTTGGCGTAGGTGTCGAGGATCACCGGCGCCTCTTCTTCGGTGGCTTCGCGGCCCAGCAGCTTGCGCACGATCAGGTGGTTCATGCTCAGGTTGGCCTGGTGCAGCCAGAAGCGCTTCACGTCGCCGACGTTGAGCTTGTTCTCCTCCAGGTGCTCGCCGATCAGCTCGGCCACCATCGGGCAGACGTCCTTGAACACCTTGCGGCCTTCCTGCACGAACAGCTTGTCGCGGGCGCCGACGCCCTCTTCCGCCGCGCGGTTGAGGAAGCCGAAGTTGTTGCGGATGTTGTTGGAGAACTTGGTCAGCAGCTTGGTGCTGACCACGTCGAACTGGTGCTTGGAGGTCGCGAGGTCGGCGCGCTCGATGACCACGGCGGTGGCGGCGTCGCCGAAGATGAAGTGACTGTCGCGGTCACGGAAGTTCAGGTGGCCGGTGCAGACCTCCGGGTTGACCATCAGGATCGCCCGGGCCTGGCCCAGCTGCACGCTGTTCGCGGCGGCCTGGATGCCGAAGGTGGCGGAGGAGCAGGCCACGTTCATGTCGAAGCCGAAGCCCTGGATGCCCAGCGCTTCCTGGACTTCGATGGCGATGGCCGGATAGGCGCGCTGCAGGTTGGAGCAGGCGACGATCACGCCGTCGATGTCGGCGGCGGTCTTGCCGGCGCGCTGCAGGGCCTGTTCGGCGGCGGCGGTGGCCATCTGGCAGAGCACCGACCATTCGTCGTTGGAGCGCTCCGGCAGGCGCGGCGTCATGCGCGCAGGGTCGAGGATGCCCTCCTTGTCCATGACAAAGCGGCTCTTGATGCCGGAAGCTTTCTCGATGAACGCGGCGCTGGATTCGGTCAGGGCCTGGATCTCGCCGCGGGCGATGGCATCGGCGTTGTCGGCGTTGAACTGCGCAACGTAGGTGTTGAACGAGTTCACCAGTTCTTCGTTGGAGATGCTGTTGGCCGGGGTGTACAGGCCGGTGCCGCTGATGACGACGTTATGCATGGTCGTTTCTCTGATCTGTTCAGGCAGAAAGTGCTGGCACCGACGTGCCAACACGCAAAGGGTCGATTCCCGTCCGGTAGACGCAAAAACCGGGTGACGCTTTATTGCGCAGCGCATCCTGCGCCGGAGGCTCTAGGCCGTGAAACCGGCGTTTATGGTCGCGAAGTGTGCCATAAACCCAAGGTTTTGGCCTCTGTCCCACGCACAACAGACGATTGACTGTGGGAGCGAGCCTGCCCGCGACGAGGGACTGTCAGACAATCGATCAATCCGTTGCCTGATGCTCCGCCATCGCGAGCGGGCCCGCGCCTGCAGGGCAAGCCGTGTACCCGAAGGCTAGGCCTCGACCTGCGTCCACTGTTTGTTCAGGCGCTTGTCGGAGACCGGCACCTTCGTCCCCAACTGCTGGGCGAACAGCGAAACCCGGTATTCCTCCAGCCACCAGCGGTACAGCTCCAGTTGCGGATCGCGCTTGCCTTCCTGGGCGTGCTTGGCGGCGCGGGTCTGGTACTGCGTCCAGAGTCCGGCCAGCTCGCCGCTCCACACCCGGTCCTTCTGCACCTGGGCGCCGAGCTTCTCGAACCGCTGCTCGACCGCCTTGAGGTAGCGCGGCAGTTCCTTGAGCCACAGCATCGGCGTTTCCCGCACAAAGCCCGGATACACCAACTGGCTGAGCTGCTGCTTGATGTCGTTCAGCGCCACGGCCTGGGCCAGGTCGATCTTGCCCTTGAAGCGCTTTTGCAGGCCGTGCCAGAGCTTGAGGATCTCCAGCACCAGGCGCGCCACCCGTTCGGCATGCTCGGTCCAGGCGCCGCGCTTGCGCTCGGCCAGCGCCGCCAGACCGGCGCCGTCCCGGGGCAGCGGGTCTTCGCCGTCGAGGATGCAGCTGTCGAGGCTGGCCAGCAGGATGTCCTCGACCAGCGCCTCCACCCGCCCCAGTTCGCGGTACAGCAGGCCCAGCTCGGTCAGCCCCGGCAGCTTGCCGCGCAGGAACTTGGCCGGCTCGGCCAACTGTTGCAGCAACAGCCGCTGCAACGCGCGGCGGTGCTGGAACTCGGCTTCGGCCGGCGTCGAGAAGCGCCCTTCCTTGACCGTGCCGCCCTCTTCCACCAGCGCCGGGTATACCGTCATCGACAACCCGGCGATCTTCTGCTGGGTCTTTTCCGCCACCGGCGCAAAGACCTTGGCCTCCACCGGCTGCTGGGCCTTGGCGCTCTGCGGCACGGCAAGCGCCGCCTGGCTGGCTTCGGCGAAACGCGCGGTGAGCTCGGCCAGGTCACGCCCTTCGCCGAGGAACTTGCCCTGGCCGTCGACGATTTCCAGGTTCATCCGCAGATGCCCTTCGACCTGCTGCTCGGCTTCGGCCCAGGCTTCGTCGCTGACCCGCGCACCCGTCATGCGCAACAGTTCGCGGCCCAGGGCCTGGGGCAACGAGCCCTCGGCGAACGTCATGCGCTGCAACGCGGCCCTGACGAAGTCCGGCACCGGCACGAAGTTCTTGCGCAGGGCCTTGGGCAGGTTGCGCACCAGCGCAATGCACTTGGCTTCGATCAGGCCCGGCACCAGCCATTCCAGGCGCTCCGGCGGCAGCATCGGCAACAGCGGCGCCGGCACCCGCAGGGTCACGCCGTCGCGGGGGTGGTTAGGCTCGAAGTGATAACTGAGCGCCAGCTCCAGGTCGCCGATGTGCAGGGTGTCGGGGTAGTCCCGCGCGGTGACTTCGCTGGCTTCGCGGGCCAGCACGTCCTCTTCGCGCATGATCAGCAGTTGCGGATCCTTCTGGCTGTTGACCCGGTACCAGCTGTCGAACGTGGCGGTCTGGTGAATCTCCGCCGGCAGCCGTGCGTCGTAGAAGGCGTAGAGGGTCTCTTCGTCGGCCAGGATGTCGCGGCGCCGGGCCTTGGCCTCCAGTTCGTCGAGCTGCTCCAGCAGTTGCTTGTTCGCCGTCAGGCACTTGGCGCGGGACTGGATCTCCCCGCGCACCAGCCCTTCGCGGATGAACAGCTCCCGCGAGACCACCGGATCCACCGGGCCGTAATGCACCGGGCGGCGGCCGACCACGATCAGGCCGAACAGGGTGATCTGCTCGAACGCGATCACCTGCCCGCGCTTCTTCTCCCAATGCGGTTCGAAGTGGTTCTTCTTGATCAGGTGCCCGGCCAGCGGCTCGATCCAGTCGGCGTCGATCTTGGCCACCATCCGCGCGTAGAGCTTGGTGGTTTCCACCAGTTCGGCGGCCATCACCCACTGCGGGCGCTTCTTGCCGATTCCGGACGACGGGTGGATCCAGAAGCGCCGCTGGCGGGCGCCGAGGTAATCGCCCTCCTCGGTCTTCTGGCCGATCTGGCTGAGCAGCCCCACCAGCACCGCCTTGTGGAACTTCGCGAAGTCCGCCGGCTCCTTGTTCAGGCTCAGCTGAAGGTCGCGGCAGATCAGGCTCAGTTGCCGATGGGCGTCGCGCCATTCGCGCAGGCGCAGGTAATTGAGGAAGTTCTTGCGGCACCAGTTGCGCAGCGGGCTTGCGGTCAGCGCCTGGCGCTGCTCCTCGAAGCCGCGCCACAGGTTGACCAGCGCGGCGAAGTCCGAATCGGCGTCCTTCCACTGCGCGTGGGCCTGGTCGGCGGCCTGTTGGCGCTCCGGCGGACGCTCGCGCGGGTCCTGCACCGACATGGCGCTGGCCACGATCAGCACTTCCTGAAGGCTGCCCAGGCGCGCCGCTTCCAGCAGCATGCGGCCCATGCGCGGATCCACCGGCAGGCGCGCCAGCTGGCGGCCGATCGGGGTCAGCTGATTGTTGCGGTCCACCGCCGACAGCTCTTGCAGCAGGTTGAAGCCGTCGCTGATCGCCTTGCCGTCCGGCGGCTCGATGAACGGGAACGCGGTGATGTCGCCGAGGCGCAGATGGAGCATCTGCAGAATCACCGCCGCCAGGTTGGTGCGCAGGATCTCGGGGTCGGTGAATTCGGGCCGGCCTAGGAAATCCTCTTCGCTGTACAGGCGCACGCAAATGCCCGGCTCGACCCGTCCGCAACGGCCCTTGCGCTGGTTGGCGCTGGCCTGGGAGACCGCCTCGATAGGCAGGCGCTGCACTTTGGCGCGGTAGCTGTAGCGGCTGATGCGGGCGGTGCCGCTGTCGATCACGTAACGGATGCCCGGCACGGTCAGCGAGGTTTCGGCGACGTTGGTCGCCAGCACCACGCGCCGGCCCGGGTGGGACTGGAAGATCCGCTGCTGCTCGGCCGGCGACAGGCGCGCGTACAGCGGCAGGATTTCGGTGTGCTTGAGCTGGGCCTTGCGCAGCATGTCGGCGGCGTCGCGGATCTCCCGCTCGCCCGGCAGGAACACCAGCACGTCGCCGGGGCTGCGGCGCTCGCTGCGCTCGTAGGCGGCGATTTCGTCGAGGGTGGCGAGGATCGCCTGATCCACGGTCAGGTCGTCCTCGACCCGGTTGCCCTCTTCGTCCTGCTCCAGGGTCAGCGGGCGGTACCAGGTCTCCACCGGGAAGGTGCGGCCGGAGACTTCCACGATCGGCGCATCGTCGAAGTGTTTGGAGAAACGCTCCAGGTCGATGGTCGCCGAGGTGATGATGACCTTCAGGTCCGGACGGCGCGGCAGCAGGGTCTTCAGGTAGCCGAGCAGGAAATCGATGTTGAGGCTGCGTTCGTGGGCCTCGTCGACGATGATCGTGTCGTAGCGTTCCAGGTAGCGGTCGTTCTGGGTCTCCGCCAGCAGGATGCCGTCGGTCATCAGTTTGATCAGGGTGCTGGAATCGCTCTGGTCCTCGAACCGCACCTGATAGCCGACCAGCGCGCCCAGCGGCGTGCCGAGCTCTTCGGCGACCCGGCTGGCGACGCTGCGCGCGGCGATCCGGCGGGGCTGGGTGTGGCCGATGAGGCCGTGCCGGCCGCGGCCGATCTCCAGGCAGATCTTCGGCAACTGGGTGGTTTTGCCCGAGCCGGTCTCGCCGGCGATGATCAGCACCTGATGCTGTTCCAGCGCCTTCTTGATCTCGTCACGCTTGGCGGCGATGGGCAGGCTGTCGTCGTAGCGGATCGCCGGCACGCTGGCCTTGCGCGCCAGCACCTGGTCGCAGGACGCCTGCATGCGCGCGACCCACTGGGCCAGCTTGGCCTCGTCGGGTTTCTTGCGCTGCTCAAGCAACTGCCGGCGCAACCGGTGGCGGTCGGCGAGCATGGCGTGGTCGAGGTTCTTCAGCAGTTTGTCGATGGAGGGCGATTCGTCGGTCATCGGGTACGCAATTCGGTGGTCTGGTGGCGCAAGGGGGCGATTGTCGCAGAAAAGCAGCGGCAAGCGGCAAGCTGTGAGCCGCAAGATGAACGCGACCTTCGGCTTGCAGCTTGAAGCTTACCGCTTGCAGCTTGTGACTTGCCGCTTACGGCTGCCTTATTCGTTATCCAGCCCCTTGCGCCGGTACGGGAACACATCGATCACCTTCCCCGCCCGGATCGCCTCCTGCAGACCCTTCCAGTAGTCGGCGTTGTACAGCTCGCCGTGCAACTGGTCGAACAGCTTGCGCTGGCCGGCGTCGGCGAACAGGAACGGCGGGAATTCCTCCGGGAACACGTCCAGCGGCCCGATCGAATACCACGGCTCGGAGGCCATTTCGTCCTCCGGGGTGCGCGGCGGCGGGATGTGGCGGAAGTTGGCCTCGGTGAGGAAGCAGATCTCGTCGTAGTCGTAGAACACCACCCGGCCATGGCGGGTGACGCCGAAGTTCTTGAGCAGCATGTCGCCGGGGAAGATGTTGGCCGCCGCCAGTTGCTTGATCGCCAGGCCGTAGTCCTCCAGTGCCTCGCGCACCTGGGCTTCGTTGGCGTTGTCCAGGTAGAGGTTGAGCGGGGTCATCCGGCGCTCGGTCCAGCAGTGGCGGATCAGCACGGTCTCGCCTTCGAGCGACACAGTCGAAGGCGCGACCTCCAGCAGTTCCTCAAGGCACGCCGGGTCGAACTTGCTCACGGGGAACCGGAAATCGGCGAACTCCTGGGTGTCGGCCATGCGCCCTACGCGGTCGACGCTTTTCACCAGCCGGTACTTTTCGATCACCGTGGCGCGGTCGACGTTCTTCGACGGCGAGAAACGGTCCTTGATGATCTTGAACACCGTGTTGAAGCCCGGCAGGGTGAACACGCTCATGACCATGCCGCGCACGCCCGGCGCCATGATGAAACGGTCGTCGGTGTTGGCCAGGTGGTTGATCAGCGCGCGGTAGAACTCCGACTTGCCGTGCTTGTAGAAACCGATGGAGGTGTACAGCTCGGCGATGTGCTTGCCCGGCAGGATGCGCCGCAGAAAGCCGATGAATTCCGCCGGCACCGCCACGTCCACCATGAAGTACGAACGGGTGAAGGAGAAGATGATCGACACCTCCGCCTCATCGGTGATCAGCGCGTCGATCTGGATCCCGCGCCCTTCGCGGTGCAGCAACGGAATCACCAGCGGCCACTGGTCGTCGTTGGTGTAGAGGCGCCCCACCAGGTACGCGCCCTTGTTGCGGTACAGCACCGAGGAGAACAGCTCGACGCTCAGCTCCGGATCCTTGCACACCCAGTCCGGCAGGTTTTCCCGCAGTTGCGCTTCGAGGCGCTGCAGATCCCGCGGCAGGTCGGCGTAGTCTTCGCTGAAGCGGTAGTCGGCGAAGATGCTGGCGAGCATCCCCGACAGTTGCCCTTCGGGGCGATAGATGCGCGTCTGCGCGGCCCGGGCGCGGCGCAGGCTCGGCCGGGTGGTGTGGATGAACATGCAGCCGTCGCTGATCAGGTCGTGGCTGAACAGCCCGCAGAAGATCGAGTTGTACCAGGTCTCGGACAGCTCATCGTCGAAGCGCAGGTCGATGATGCCGATGTAGGCGCTCTTGACCAGCGGCCAGCAACTGACGTCCATCAGCACCGGCGCCTCGAAGTGCTCGCGCAGGCGCGCCACGGTCTCGCCGACCTTCTCCTCGTACAGGTTGATCCGCGCCGCCGAGGCGGTCTGCGTCTCCTGCCAGCGCGCCTGCTCGAAGCGCTCCCGCGCACCGTCGGTGATCCGACGGAAATGCTCGCGGTAATCGTCGAAGCCATCGAGGATCATGCGGGCGATATCGGTGGCTGGCCATTGCTGCGGCATAGATGAGACCTCTGCGGGAATTGGGGATCTGTGCTCGAAAGCCTGAGCTTAGCCACGGAAGCCTGCGCAGGAGAAGCGCAATTTCGGCCAAATCCGCCGCCGGGTTGTACAGCGACACAGTTTTTATCAAAGTTTTTTTAATCGACCGTTCGGTCAAATTAAAGCGCTGCGCCGCCACCGCCTGCCCTGAATCGATTCATCGCCAGCCCGCGGATTCCCTGGGTTTCGGATCCAATCTATCGCCGAGCGCTCTGGGACAAGCCTTTGTCGCGTGTTTCCCCTGGCCGCCCTCTTGGCCTGGACTCCTGCGGAACGGCCCTTACCAAGATAGTGGCACTTTGATATACAGCCATCGCCTTGCCTGCCCCACAACAAGATCCTCGGTCACGGGGACGCCCCCCCCTCATTCGCCCAAGGAGCACATTGATGTCTATCCGGAATCTGCGCATAGGTTTGCGCGCCAGCCTGAGTTTCGCCGTGTTGGCCAGCCTGCTGGCAGTGGTCGGCCTGTTCGGCCTGGGCCAGATGAAAACCCTGCGCGCCAGCGCCGTGGTGATTGAAGAATCGTGGATGCCGAGCATCGAGAGCATTCACGACAGCGCGGCGAACATCGCCAGCATCCGCCTCGAATCCCTGCGCCTGATCGCCACCGCCCAACCCGCCATCCGCGAAAGGAGCAAAGCCATCCTCAAGGCCCAGCGCCAGGAGCTGCTCAAGCGCCTGGACGATCACCAGGCGCTGGTGGCCAATCCGCAGGAGCGCGCGATGCTCGATGAGCTCAAGGGCGCCGTCGGCAAGTACCTGAGCATCCTCGACCAGATCGTCGTGCAGATCGATGCAGGCCAGGGCGAACAGGCCAATGCGCGGTTGAACAATGAGCTGGCGCCCCAGGGCGCGGTGCTCGACCGGCTGCTCGAAGCCATGATCGGCCTCAACCAGCAAGGCGCTGACGCGGCCTCCGACGAAGCGGATGCGTTGTACCAACGGGCGCTGTGGATCGTCGGGACGATCATGGGCATCGCGCTGATCGTCACGCTGTCGCTGGCCTGGCTGCTGACCCGCAGCATCACCGCGCCGATCGGTCAGGCCCTGGACGTGGCCCGGCGGATTGCCGCCGGCGACCTCAGCGGCCGGATCGACAGCGCCGGCAAGGACGAGGCGACCCAACTGCTCGACGCCCTGGCCGGCATGCAGGACAACCTGCGCTCGACCATCCGCGGCATCGGCGAATCGGCGCAGCAACTGGCCTCCGCCGCCGAGGAAATGAGTTCGGTGATGGAGCAAAGCACCCGGGGCCTGCAACAGCAGAACGATCAGATCGAACAGGCCGCCACCGCCGTCACCGAGATGAGCACGGCGGTGGACGAAGTGGCCGCCAACGCGGTGTCCAGCGCCGAGGCGTCCGAAGCCTCGAACGAAGACAGCAAGCACGGACACGTGCAGGTCAGCGAAACCGTCCGCTCGATCCAGGCGCTGGTCACTGCCGTGCTCGGCGCCTCCGGGCAGGCCGAGGGCCTCGCGGCCCAGGCCCAGGACATCAGCAAAGTGCTGGAGGTGATTCGCGGCATCGCCGGGCAGACCAACCTGCTGGCCCTCAACGCCGCCATCGAAGCGGCACGGGCCGGCGAGGCCGGGCGCGGGTTCGCGGTGGTCGCCGATGAGGTCCGTTCGCTGGCGCAGCGCACCCAGAACTCCACCGAAGAGATCGAGCTGATGATCAGCAGCATCCAGCAAGGCACCGACGCCACCGTCAGCGCCTTGCAAAGCAGCGCCGAACAGGCCGGCCAGACCCTGCGCCGGGCCAACAGCGCAGGCCAGGCGCTGGAGAAGATCACCGCCTCGATCTCGCAGATCAACCAGCGCAACCTGGTGATCGCCAGCGCCGCCGAACAGCAGGCCCTGGTGGCCCGCGAGGTCGACCAGAACCTGGTGACCATCCGCGACCTCTCGACCCAGACCGCCGCCGGCGCCACCCAGACCTCCGCCGCCAGCCAGGAGCTGTCGCGCCTGGCGGTGGATCTCAACGGCCTGGTCACGCGCTTCGTGCTCTGACCGGGAATTAAATGCCCGAACAGCGGTTGCCATCGCCGGGGCCGTCGGCAACACTCTCGTCCCTTTTGCAGGAGGAGGTGCGCCGTGAGCCCCGTCGATATTTTCCGGTTACTGTCGCTGGCGGCCATCTGGGGCGCCAGTTTTCTGTTCATGCGCATCATCGCGCCGGTGATCGGCACGATTCCCACGGCGTTCTTCCGGGTTTCGATCGCCGCCGTCGGGCTGCTGGTGATCCTCGGCCTGATGCGCATCAGTTGGGATTTCAAGGGCAAGCTGAAGACGGTGATGCTGCTGGGCCTGATCAACTCCGGGATCCCGGCCACGCTGTACTCGGTGGCCGCCCAGGTGCTGCCGGCCGGGTACTCGGCGATCTTCAACGCCACCACGCCGCTGATGGGCGTGCTGATCGGCGGGCTGTTCTTCAGCGAAAAACTCACGGCGGCCAAGCTCGGCGGCGTGTTTCTCGGCCTGTTCGGCGTCGGCGTGCTCACCCGCGCGGGCCCGGTGGCGTTCGACCTGCCGCTGCTGATGGGCGCCCTCGCCTGCCTGCTGGCCACCACCTGCTACGGCTTTGCCGGGTTCCTGGCGCGGCGCTGGCTGGATCAGGCCGGCGGGCTCGACAGCCGCCTGTCGGCGCTGGGCAGCATGCTCGGCGCCACCCTGTTCCTGCTGCCGCTGTTCGGCTACAGCGCCCTCACCCAGCCGCCGGCGAGCTGGGGCGGGTGGAACGTCTGGCTGTCGCTGCTGGGCCTGGGCCTGGCGTGCACCGCCTTCGCCTACATCCTCTATTTCCGCCTGCTGAGTTCGATCGGCCCGGTCAAATCGATGACCGTGACCTTCATGATTCCGCCGTTCGGCGTGCTGTGGGGGGCGTTGTTCCTGGATGAGCCGCTGTCGATGGCGCACGTGTATGGCGGGGTGTTGATTGCGGTGGCGTTGTGGCTGGTGCTGAAGCCGGCGGCGGTGAAACCTGCCGAAGCGCCGGCACGCTAGACCGGCAGAGGCACCGAATCAGTCATCGCCGGCAGGCCGGCTCCCACAGAGATCGCAAGAACACTGTGGGAACCTGCCTGCGAGCGACGACCGTCATCAGGCCTTACGGAACACGAACGCCAGGCCGACGATGATCAGCGCCATCCCCAGCACGCTCAGCATCGCCAAACGGTTGCCGAAGATCAGATAGTCCATCACCGCCGTCACCGCCGGCACCAGGTAGAACAGACTGGTGACGTTCACCAGATTGCCCCGGGCGATCAGCCGGTACAGCAACAGCGTCGCCAGCACCGACACCACCAGCCCCATCCACAGCACCGGCACGACGAACCCGGCCGTGCGCTCGAAGTGGAACGGCTGGAACGGCACGAAGATCCCGCACAGCAGCAACCCGGCCAGGTACTGCACCGGCAGCGTGCCGAGCGGGTTGTCGGTGATGCGCTTCTGCATGATCGAGCCGAACGTCATGCTCGCCAGCGCCAGCAGGCCGAACAGCATGCCGGCCCACGACAGGCCGGCCAGGCCGATGCCCTGATAGACCACCATGACCAGCCCCGCGAGCCCCAGCGCCAGACCGAACAGCCGTGAGGCCGAGCGCTGCCGCTCCATGATCACCACCGTCAGGATCGGCTGCACCCCCATGATCGTCGCCATTACTCCCGGCGTGACTTTGCAGTCCAGGGCCAGCAGATAGAAGATCTGGTAAGCCCCCAGCAACACCACGCCGGTGGCCATCGCATACCGCATCGGCTTGCCGCCCTTGGGCAGCCTCAGTTTGAGCAACGGCACCAGCAACGCCAGCCCGCACAGGGCGATCACAAAACGCAGCAGGAGAAAGGCAAAGGGCGACGCGTGGGCCAGGCCCCATTTGGAGAAGATCGCCCCGCTGCTCCACAGCAGGACGAACAGGCTCGTGGACGCCGCCGCGAGCGCGGATTTTTTCGAAAGGACAAACATGCATGCCACCTGTAGTCAGGCAAATAGCCAACTCAGCCGAAGCTGAAATTCAGTAGGTTTTTCCGGGCGGGCACGGGAGACGGCAGAAAACGCCGATCAGCCCGAAACCACGACGCCCGGTGGCGGTGCGACTGCGCGCACCGGCGTGCCACTGACAGGTGGTGGAGGGTAATGACTGATCTGCACAGGCTGCCGGTTCCCGCACGGCACGACGCCAGCGTTGACCGCCGGATCGACTACCGCGTTGACAGGGGATGCAGGCATCTGGGCTGATCTTCTTTGCAGATTGAGAGGGTGAGCCGAAGGCTCACGGAGGCCGACTATAACCAGCCGGTGACACAGAATGCAACGATTGGGCGCGACGACCGAACGCCGCGCACGTCGCCCCGGATTCGCGGGCATGAAAAAGCCGCTCGTCGGGAGCGGCTTTTTCGTTTCCGGCCGGGTATCACCCAAACAGCCAATACCCCAGCAACGTCAGCACCACCACCGCCAGCACCGGCCGCATCACGCGGTAGGCCTTGGGGTTGCGGCGTTTCCATTGCTTGACCGCGCCGCTGAACGTGTCGCTGAAGCTCTTGCTCCAGGCGTAGGCCTGGTTGATCCCGCCGACGCGTTCGTCGTCCAGGTTCTGGGGAGCCGTGGCCCGGCCCAGCCAGGCGCTGATGAAGCGGTTGATGCGGGTCATCAGGCGGTTGCTCAGCGGACGTTCGATGTCGCAGAACAGGATGACGCGGGTCTTGTCGGTCTCGTTCTTGACCCAGTGCACGTAGGTCTCGTCGAACATCACGTCCTCACCGTCGCGCCAGGCGTAGACCTGGCCGTCGACGAAGATCCGGCAATCGTCGGAGTTGGGCGTCGACAGGCCGAGGTGGTAGCGCAGGGAGCCGGCGAACGGATCGCGGTGCGGGTTCAAGTGGCTGCCGCCCGGCAACAGCGCGAACATCGCGCCCTTGACGTTGGGGATCGCGCTCACCAGCGCCACGGTCTTGGGGCACAGGGCCTCGGCGGACGGCAGCGGCTTGTCGTACCACTTGAGGTAGAAACGCTTCCAGCCCTTCTTGAAGAACGAGCCGAAACCGGCGTCGTTGTTCTTTTCGGCGGCGCGGATGTAGCCCTCGTCGAACAGGTGCATGGCCTCGTCGCGGATGGTTTCCCAGTTGTCGCGAAGCACATCCAGCTCAGGGAACTTGCTGCGGTCCAGGTACGGCTTGGACGGCACGCCCGAGAACAGGTACATCAACGTGTTGTACGGGGCGAACAGCGCCGAGTGGTTGACGAACTGACGCAGCACCGGCAAACGCGCCTTGCCGCGCAAATGCACGTAGAGAATGCTGCCCACAAACAGCAACAGCACCGACACCTTGGCGGCCAACGGAAAGGTCATCAACAACTCCTTGAAAATAGACAACGCTGCGCAATGCCATCTGCCCGACATGGCAGCCGGCCATGATAAACACTACCGGCGCCGGGAAAAACCCGCCCAAGCCAAGATTCAGTGTTAAGGATTGCGCAACAAAGCACTTCTTAACATACGCGTCCTGAACCTTGGCTGACTTGAATCAACCTTGGCCTTACTGCTGGTTCTCCTGATCGGTGAACAGATCGCTGAACAGCATGCTCGACAGGTAACGCTCACCGGAGTCCGGCAGCACCACGACGAGGGTCTTGCCCTGCATCTCCGGGGTCTCGGCCAACCGCACCGCCACCGCCATCGCCGCGCCGCAGGAAATGCCGCACAGGATGCCCTCTTCCTGCATCAGCCGCAGGGCCATGGCCTTGGACTCGTCGTCGGTGACCTGCTCGACCCGGTCGACCATCGACAGGTCCAGGTTCTTGGGCACGAAACCGGCGCCGATGCCCTGGATCTTGTGCGGGCTGGGCTTGATCTCCTCGCCGGCCAGCGCCTGGGTGATGACCGGGGACGCCACCGGCTCCACCGCCACCGACAGGATCGGTTTGCCCTGGGTGTTCTTGATATACCGCGAGACACCGGTGATGGTTCCGCCGGTTCCCACCCCCGCCACCAGCACGTCGATGGCGCCGTCGGTGTCGTTCCAGATCTCCGGGCCGGTGGTCTTCTCGTGGATCGCCGGGTTGGCCGGGTTGTCGAACTGGGCCGGCATGAAGTACTTGCCCGTATCGCTGGCGGCAATCTCGTTGGCCTTCTCGATGGCGCCCTTCATGCCCTTGGCCGGCTCGGTGAGCACCAGCTCGGCGCCCAGCGCCTTGAGCACCTTGCGCCGCTCGATGCTCATCGAGGCCGGCATGGTCAGCATCAGCTTGTAGCCGCGGGCCGCCGCGACGAACGCCAGACCGATGCCGGTGTTGCCCGAGGTCGGCTCGATGATAGTCATGCCCGGCTTGAGCCGGCCGCTGCTTTCGGCGTCCCAGATCATGTTCGCGCCGATCCGGCACTTGACCGAGTAGCCCGGGTTGCGCCCTTCGATCTTGGCCAGGATGGTCACGCCGCGCGGGGCGATCCGGTTGATCTGCACCAGCGGCGTGTTGCCGATGGAGTGGGCGTTGTCAGCGAAAATGCGGCTCATGGCTGGGTCCTTAAGACAGCGTTGAATTCAGCTCTCCAAGGTAAGCCTGTTGCACCGGCCAGTCCAGCCCGGCCCCATCCGGCCGAACGACTGCGGCGGGCGGCAGTCAATCGCTTTAAACCCTGCGGGAATTGCCGTCATGAAGCGCCGCTACCGCTGGCCCCTGTGGACGTTCGCCACCGTCGTGGCGCTGCTGGTCGCCCTGCACGTCACCCTGCCCTGGCTGGTGCGCGACTACCTGAACGACAAACTGGCGGACATGGGCGACTACCGCGGCCGGATCACCGACGTCGACCTCGCCCTGTGGCGCGGCGCCTACAAGATCAACGGCCTGAAGATCGTCAAGGTCACGGGCATGGTGCCGGTGCCGTTCGTCGACGCGCCGCTGATCGACCTGTCGGTCAGCTGGCGTTCGCTGTGGCACGACCATGCGGTGGTGGCACGGGTCAAATTCGTCAAACCCGAGGTGAACTTCGTCGATGGCGGCGCCAACAAGCAGAATTCCCAGACCGGCCAAGGCACCGACTGGCGCGCCCAACTGGGCAAGCTGCTGCCGATCACCCTCGACGAAGTGCAGATCGACGACGGACGCATCCGCTTTCGCAACTTCAACGCCAAGCCACCGGTCGACATGAGCGCCACCCACGTCCAGGCCAGCGTGCGCAACCTCACCAACGTGGCGGACACCCAAGGCAAGCGCGACGCCCGCCTGGAGGGCAAGGCCCTGCTGCTGGGCCACGCGCCGCTGGAAACCCTGGCGACGTTCGATCCCCTAAGCAACTTCGAAGACTTCGAGTTCCGCCTGCGCGCCCGCGACATCGAACTCAGGCGCCTGAACGACTTCGCCTCGGCCTACGGCAAATTCGACTTCAACGCCGGCCACGGCGACGTGGTGATCGAGGCCCGGGCCGAGAAGGCCCGGCTCAGCGGCTACATCAAGCCGCTGCTGCGCGACGTCGACGTGTTCAATTGGCAGCAGGACGTGGAAGACCAGAACAAAGGCCTGTTCCGCTCGATCTGGGAAGCGCTGGTGGGCGGCACCGAAACCGTGCTGAAAAACCAGGGCAAGAACCAGTTCGCCACCCGCGTCGAACTCAACGGCAGCGTCCACCGCCAGGACATCAGCGCGTTCGAG
This sequence comes from Pseudomonas sp. NPDC089534, assembly GCF_044749305.1. Classification (NCBI taxonomy): domain Bacteria; kingdom Pseudomonadati; phylum Pseudomonadota; class Gammaproteobacteria; order Pseudomonadales; family Pseudomonadaceae; genus Pseudomonas; species Pseudomonas sp. NPDC089534. The sequence continues at coordinate 16,640 of NZ_JBIVHR010000044.1, forward strand.
GCGTTTGTGCAGATCCTGCGCAACGGCTTCATCCAGGCGTTCAATGCCCGGTATGAACGGCCGAAACCCGATGCGGGTGACTGACGGGGGCCGCTGCGCAGCCCAGCGGGAGCAAGCGCCCTCGCCACAGGGGCAGACCGTTCAAGCCGCCGTCGCCGATGCCATCCATCGGCCGAAACCCAGTCAACATGTGACGCCCCATTCAGAGACTGAATACGCCGTCTGCGTTCACAGTCGGCCGGGCTGCGCGTTATAGTCGGGTCATCCGTTTTTTTCGCCCCCGCCCTGCCCGTTCAGGCCGGCGTCACCGTTCGAGGATTAGCAGATGAAGTTCGAAGGCACCCAGGCCTACGTCGCCACCGATGACCTGAAGCTGGCGGTCAACGCCGCCATCACCCTGGAGCGGCCGCTGCTGGTCAAGGGCGAACCGGGCACCGGCAAGACCATGCTCGCCGAGCAGTTGGCCGAGTCGTTCGGCGCCAAGCTGATCACCTGGCACATCAAGTCCACCACCAAGGCCCACCAGGGCCTGTACGAGTACGACGCGGTCAGCCGCCTGCGCGACTCGCAGCTGGGCGTGGACAAGGTGCACGACGTGCGCAACTACCTGAAGAAGGGCAAGCTCTGGGAAGCCTTCGAGTCCGAGGAGCGGGTGATCCTGCTGATCGACGAGATCGACAAGGCCGACATCGAGTTCCCCAACGACCTGTTGCAGGAACTCGACAAGATGGAGTTCTACGTCTACGAGATCGACGAGACCATCAAGGCCAAGAAGCGCCCGATCATCATCATCACCTCCAACAACGAGAAGGAGCTGCCGGACGCCTTCCTGCGCCGCTGCTTCTTCCACTACATCGCCTTCCCCGACCGCACCACCCTGCAGAAAATCGTCGACGTGCACTACCCGGACATCAAGAAGGACCTGGTCAGCGAAGCGCTGGACGTGTTCTTCGACGTGCGCAAGGTGCCGGGCCTGAAGAAGAAGCCCTCGACCTCCGAACTGGTGGACTGGCTCAAGCTGCTGATGGCCGACAACATCGGCGAAGCGGTGCTGCGCGAGCGCGATCCGACCAAGGCCATCCCGCCGCTGGCCGGCGCCTTGGTCAAGAACGAGCAGGACGTGCAACTGCTTGAGCGATTGGCCTTCATGAGCCGTCGCGGCACCCGCTAAGAGGCTGACGCCATGCTGCTCAACCTGTTCAACGAAATGCGCGCAGCCAAGGTGCCGGTGTCGGTGCGCGAGCTGCTGGACCTGATCAACGCGCTCAAGCAGCGCGTGACCTTCGCCGACATGGACGAGTTCTACTTCCTGTCCCGGGCGATCCTGGTGAAGGACGAGCGCCATTTCGACAAGTTCGACCGGGCCTTCGGCGCCTACTTCAACGGCCTGGAGAAGCTCGACGACCACCTCCAGGCGCTGATTCCCGAAGACTGGCTGCGCAAGGAGTTCGAGCGCTCGCTGACCGACGAGGAACGCGCGCAGATCCAATCCCTCGGCGGCCTCGACAAGCTGATCGAAGAGTTCAAGAAGCGTCTGGAAGAACAGAAGGAACGCCACGCCGGCGGCAACAAGTGGATCGGCACCGGCGGCACCAGCCCGTTCGGTTCCGGCGGCTTCAACCCCGAGGGCATCCGGGTCGGCGACGCCGGCAAGCGCCAGGGCAAGGCCGTGAAGGTCTGGGATCAGCGCGAGTACAAGAACCTCGACGACTCCGTGGAGCTGGGCACCCGCAACATCAAGGTCGCCCTGCGCCGCCTGCGCAAGTTCGCCCGCCAGGGCGCAGCGGAGGAGCTGGACATCGACGGCACCATCGACCACACCGCCCGCGACGCCGGCCTGCTCAACATCCAGATGCGTCCGGAGCGGCGCAACACGGTCAAGCTGTTGCTGCTGTTCGACATCGGCGGCTCGATGGACGCCCATGTGAAGATCTGCGAGGAGCTGTTCTCGGCCTGCAAGACCGAGTTCAAGCACCTGGAGTATTTCTACTTCCACAACTTCATCTATGAGTCGGTGTGGAAGAACAACATGCGCCGCACCTCCGAGCGCACCTCGACCATGGATCTGCTGCACAAGTACGGCGCCGACTACAAGGTGATCTTCATCGGCGACGCCGCCATGGCGCCCTACGAGATCACCCAGGCCGGCGGCAGCGTCGAGCACTGGAACGAAGAGCCGGGCTACGTGTGGATGCAGCGCTTCATGGAGAAGTACAAGAAGCTCATCTGGATCAACCCGTACCCGAAAGACACCTGGGGCTACACCTCCTCGACCAACATCGTGCGCGACCTGATCGAGGATCAGATGTACCCGCTGACGTTGCGCGGGCTGGAGGAAGGGATGCGGTTCCTGTCCAAATAATCCTGGTCGCCCGGACGAACGTCATCGCCAGCAGGCTGGCTCCCACAGAGGTTCCGGCCGTCCACAAACCTTGCGTACGCCACGAAACCTGTGGGAGCCAGCCTGCCGGCGATGGCGACCGGTCTGACACCCCGGTGCCGGATGCCCCGGCCTCTTCGCGGGCAAGTCGAATCGTCGCACCGCCACTCCCACAGTGATCCCGGCCGTCCACAAACCTTGCGTACGCCACGAAACCTGTGGGAGCCAGCCTGCTGGCGATGGCGTCGGTGATGACGCCGCAACAGTTGCCCGCCGACAGAACCTGCCGGCTAAGCGCTCAGCGTTCGACGAAACGCCGCAGATACTCGACCTGCTCACGGTGCGCGGTTTCCTGCACCACCGGTCGCAACCGCACCTGCGCCCCCGGCAGGCACTGCGCCAGCCGCGCCAGCGCCAACGGCGTCAACGCTCCCAGCCGCGGGTAACCGCCGATGGTCTGCCGGTCATTGAGCAGCACGATCGGCTGGCCGTCCGGCGGCACCTGCACCGCCCCCAGGGGAATGCCCTCCGAAATCATCGGCCGGCCCTGATACTGCAACGGCGTGCCCAGCAGGCGGATACCCATGCGGTCGGCCCGGCTGTCGAGCGTCCAGGCACTGTTGAACGCATCGAACAGGCTCTGCCCGCTGAACTCGCCAATCTGCGCGCCCAGCACCAGATCCAGCGGCGCCTTCAGGGCCAGGTCCGGCCGATGCTCCGGCGGCACCTCACGCAGCGGCAACGTGGCGTCGTGACAGTCAAGCAGCGCGCCTCTGGCCAACGGCAATCCCCGCCCCTCCAGACCGCCCAGTTCTTCGCGCACCACCGTCGAGCAACTGCCCAGCACCTGCGCCGCCGCAAAACCGCCGGGCGCCGCCAGATAGGCGCGGGCGCCGCTCAACGGCTGGGTGAACTGCAGCGTCTGCCCCCGACGCAAGGTGAAGCTGCGCCAGGGCAACAGCGGCTCGCCGTCGATCCGGGCGCCGAGGTCGGCCCCGGCCAGCGCCAGCACGCAGTCCTGTTGCGCCGCCACGGCAAAACCGCCGAGGGTGATCTCGATCACCGGCCGGTCAAGCCCGTTGCCCAGCAGCCAGTTGGCCCAGGCCATCGAGCGCCAGTCCGCCGCGCCGCCCTGGGTCACCCCAAGATGGCGCACACCGAACCGCCCCGCATCCTGCAACTGGCACAAAGGCGTGCTCGCTTCGATCGACAGTCGGCTCATGCCAGGGCCTCCAGTGGCGTGTCGTCACCGCCGAGGCGGATGAACTCGGCATGGTCCACCGCCTCGAACCGCACGGTGTCGCCGGGCTGCATCAGGCTGTAACCCTCGCGGTCACGGTCGAACAGCCTGGCCGGGGTGCGGCCGATCAGGTTCCATCCGCCGGGGGACACCGCCGGATACGCCGCAGTCTGGCGCTCGGCGATGCCGACACTGCCGGCGGCGACCTTCTTGCGCGGCGTGTCCAGCCGCGGCGCGGCCAGCACCTCTTCCACCAGCCCCATGAAGGCGAAACCGGGGGCGAAACCGAGGGCGAACACCTGATATTCCCGCGCGCTGTGGCGGCGGATCACCTCCTGCACCGCCAACCCGCTGCGCCGGGACAGCAGGCTCAACTCCGGGCCGACGCTCAGGTCGTACCAGACCGGCAGCACATGGCAGCGGCCTGCGGAACCCGTGTTCGGCGACAGCCCGCGCAAGGCCTCGGCGATCCGCTCCCGCGCCTGGACCGGGTTCAGGGCCGTCAGGTCGTAATGCACCATCAGCGTCGTGTAGGACGGCACCAGATCGATCAGACTTTCGCCGAACACCGCGCGCAACCGCTCGGCGGCGGCCAGCATCCACGGCATGTTGGCTTCGGCGATCTCATCGAACAGGCGCACCATCAGGCAATCCAGCGCCACCACTTCCACCCGTGGGTTCATGCTGCGCCCTGCTCGTTCAAGGCCTGGCGGATGCGCTGCACGGCGGCCACGGAAGCGGCGTTGTCGCCGTGCACGCACAGTGTGTCGGCGTGCAGGAGCAGATCCGTGCCGTCGCTGGCGACGAGGGGCTCTGCGCGGGCGATGGTCAGCGCCTGGCGCACCACCGTTTCCGGATCGTGATGCACCGCGCCCGGCAACTGGCGCGACACCAGCCGCCCGGCGCTGTCGTAGGCGCGGTCGGCGAAGGCCTCGAACCAGAGCGTCACGCCGTACTCGTCGCCCAACTGCTGCGCCGCCGAGTTGTCGCGGGTGGCCATGAGCATCAGCGGCAGCGAGCGGTCATACGCCGCCACGGCCTGGATCACCGCCCGCAGCTGGGCGGGGTTGGCCATCATGTCGTTGTACATCGCGCCGTGGGGTTTGACGTAGCTCACCCGCCCGCCCTGGGCGCGGCAGATGCCGTCGAGGGCGCCGATCTGGTAATGCAGGATGTCTTGCAGTTCCTGGGCGCTGTAGGCCATGGAGCGCCGGCCGAACCCAACCAGGTCCTGATAGGCCGGGTGCGCGCCGATTCTCACCCCGTGGCTCAGGGCCAGGCTCACGGTCTTGCGCATGATGCCGGGGTCGCCGGCGTGGAAACCGCAGGCGATGTTGGCGCAGTCGATGAAGGGCATCACTTCGGCATCCAGCCCCATGGTCCAGCTGCCGAAACTCTCGCCGATGTCGCAATTCAATAGCAGGCGGTTCACGGTGAACACTCCTGTAGCTTTGATCTTTTTCTGCCGTAGGACGCTTGCCATCAGGCCGCGTCCCGCAGGTTATCAGTTACTGCGCGTCCAGTTGCTTGCCACGGGTTTCCGGCAGGCTCAGCGCCGCGAGGATCACCACGCCGTAGGACACCGCCGCAAAGGCGCCGATGCCCAGGCTCAGCGGCACCTTCTGGCTCAGCAGGCCGATCAGCAAGGGAAACAGCGCCGCCAGCGCCCGGCCGACGTTGTAGCAGAAACCCTGGCCGGAGCCGCGGATGCGGGTCGGGAACAGCTCGGTCAGGAACGCGCCCATGCCGCTGAAGATCCCCGAGGCGAAGAAGCCCAGCGGGAACCCCAGCCACAGCATCACGCCATTGCTGACCGGCACCTGGGTGTAGAGCAGCACGATGGTGAACGAACCCACCGCGAACAGGATGAAGTTCTTCTTGCGCCCCAGCAGGTCGGTCAGATAGGCGCTGATCACGTAGCCGGCATAGGAGCCGACGATCACCATCGCCAGGTATCCGCCGGTGCCGAGCACGCTCAAGCCGCGCTCGTTCTTCAGGAACGTCGGCAGCCAGGAAGTGATGGCGTAGTAGCCGCCGAGCGCACCGGTGGTCAGCAACGAGGCGCGGAACGTGGTGAAGAGCATGCCGGGGGCGAAGATCTCATAGAACTTCGACGGGTTCTCCGGGGTTTGCGCGGCCTTGGCTTCGCGGTAGATCTCCGGATCCTTCACCAGGCGCCGGACGAAAATCACGAACACCGCCGGCACGATGCCGAGGATGAACAGCGCCCGCCAGGCGTCTTCGGCCGGCAGCACCGAGAACAGCAGCGCATACAGGATCGCCGTCAGCCCCCAGCCCAGGGCCCAGCCCGACTGCACCATGCCCACGGCCTTGCCGCGGTCCTTGGCGCGGATCACCTCGCCGATCAGCACGGCGCCGGCGGTCCATTCGCCACCGAAACCGAAACCCATCAAGGTGCGGGCGATCAGCAGTTGCTCGTAGTTCTGGGCGAAGCCGCAGAGGAAGGTGAAGAAGGCGAACCACAGCACCGTCAGTTGCAGGGTGCGCACACGGCCGATGCGGTCGGAGAGGATCCCCGCCACCCAGCCGCCGATGGCCGACGCGATCAGGGTGCTGGTGTGGATCAGCCCGGCCTGGCCCGTGGTGATGCCCCACATGGCGATCAGGGTCGGCACCACGAAGCTGAGCATCTGGGTGTCCATGCCGTCGAGGCCGTAGCCGATCTTGCAGCTCCAGAAGGTGCGGCGCTCTTGCTGGTTGATGTTGCGGTACCAGTCGAACGGGCCGGGGCGGGCCGTCGTCTTGGGGAGGTCGAGGGTGTCGGGCGCACTCATGGCAAGTCTCCGCAGGCTTTTATTGGTCTTGTTCGTAGTCCCGACGACGCCTATCGTGGGAACCGCATGCGCCGATTCTTGGGCGCACCGCCCTGCTGCGTCCAACGAATAAAAACCCGCCCTAGCCATAAGAAAAATTTGATCCCATGAACCTGAAGTTTCTCGAGACCTTTGTCTGGGTCGCCCGCCTGAAGAGCTTTCGCCTGACCGCCGACAAGCTGTTCACCACCCAGGCCTCGATTTCCAGCCGCATCGCGGTGCTCGAAGGCGAACTCGGGGTGAAACTGTTCGTGCGCGACTCCCGGGGCGTCAGCCTGACGCCCGAAGGCCTGAAGGTGCTGGAGTACGCCGAGCGGATGCTCGACACGATGCAGGCGCTGAAGCAGTCGATCGAAACCCGCTCCAGCAAGGTCGGCCGGGTGCGCATCGGCGTGATGGACACGGTGATCCACACCTGGCTCAGCCCGTTGGTGGCGCAGATGACCGACCTGTATCCACGGGTGGAAATCGAGCTGGTGGCGGATACGTCGCTGAACCTCTGCGATCAACTGCAAAAAGGCTTTCTTGACCTGATCCTGCAGACTGACCTGGTGCGCCAGGAAAGCGTGCGCAGCCTGGCGTTGGCCAGCCATCCCGTCGGCTGGATCGTCGCCAGCCAATCGATCTACAACCGTGACTACACCAGCCTGGCGGACCTGGCGCAGGAACGGATCATCACCTACTCGAAGAACTCCCGGCCCCACCAGGACATCCTCGCGCTGATGCAGGCCGAGGGCGTGCCGGCGCCTCGGCTGAACTGCGTGAACTCGGTGTCGGCGATCACCCGCCTGCTGCGCGACGGCTTCGGCATCGGCGCCCTGCCGCCGGTGCTGGTGGCCGAGGAACTGGCGCGGGGGGAACTGACCCTGCTCGACATCGGGCAGCGGCCGCAGGACTTGCAGGTGGTGGTGTCGTGGCGGATCGGGGTGGAGTGGGTCGAGGAGATCGTGACCCTGTGCCAGCAAGTGCTGGAGGCCTATGCGCGCAAGGTCGGCGAGGGTTACATCGTCCTGTCGAAATGACCTGTGGCGAGGGAGCTTGCTCCCGCTCGGGTGCGCAGCAGCCGCAAAGAAAGGGGCCTGCTGCGCAGTCCGGCGGGAGCAAGCTCCCTCGCCACGGCAAGCCCCTCACTACGGCAAGCTCCCTTGGTCAGAGGCCGCGCAGGTCGCGCTCCTCGATCGGCCGGCTCTGGCGCAGGCGCTTGCCGCCCAGCACCACCCAGTCGATCAGGCGGAACAGGCATTCCAGGCCGAACGACAGCAGCATCGCCCCGCTCATGCCCCAGATCATCGCCTCCGGGGTCAGCAGGATCTGGTAGCTGTAGCCGTTCCAGGTTTCCTTGCGGATGTCCGGGTCGGCGGCCAGCACCACTTGCAGGAAGCGGATGTACCACGGCCCCTGCATCGCCTGGAACTGCTTGTCCAGCGCGAGCTGACGGTTGAGCAAGGTGCTCAGGCTGTCGGCGTCGCTGCGGAACACCGGGTCTTCGCTGGCGCGGTAGTGGGCGACCAGCGCCTGCAGGTCACCCTTGAAGAACTGCTCGGCGGTGCCCTGGAAGCCGCGCAGACCGGTCTGCGCCTCGATCAGGTGGGCCTCGACCCGCTTGGCGTAGTCGTTGATGAACCCCGGCACCTGGACACCGACCAACAGGCCCGCCGCAAACAACACCAGCCGCAGATAACTGAGCAACATCGCAGGATCCTTATTCGGTCTTGCCGTGGCTGACGCATTCGCCGCGCCGCCACAGGCTCCACTGGCCCGGTTCGTAGCGGGTCCAGGTTTCGTTTTCGGTCAAGGGTTCGGTGGCGATCACCGTGACCACGTCGTTGGGCGTGGTTTCGGCCTGGAAATCGACGATCACGTCGACGTCCTTGAGCCGCGCCGGGCCGAACGGCGCGCGCCGGGTGATCTGCGCCAGTTTGGTCGAGCAATAGCAGAACAGCCAGTCGCCGTCGCTGAGCAGGCAGTTGAACACGCCTTTGCCGCGGTATTCGGCGCAGGCGGCGACCAGGTCCGGCAGCAGCACTTCGATATCGACCGGTTCCGGAAAAGCTGCACGCACGCGGTTGAGCAAATCGCAGAACGCCGCCTCGCTGTCGGTGTCGCCGACCGGGCGGTAGAAGCTCTGCACCGGCGCGAAGTCCGCCAACTGGCCGTTGTGGGCGAAACACCAGTTGCGCCCCCACAGCTCGCGGACGAACGGATGGGTGTTGGACAGGCAGACCTTGCCGACGTTGGCCTGGCGGATGTGGCCGATGACCACTTCGCTCTTGATCGGGTAACGCTGCACCAGGTTGGCCACTTCCGACTCGCAGCTGGCCGCCGGATCCTGGAACAGCCGCAGCCCGCGCCCTTCATAGAACGCGATGCCCCAGCCGTCGCGGTGCGGCCCGGTGCGGCCGCCGCGCTGCATCAGCCCGGTGAAGCTGAACACGATGTCGGTCGGCACGTTGGCGCTCATGCCCAATAGTTCACACATGTGCGGATTCCCGTGGTTACAGACGCGGCTCGACCCGCATGCGCTGCGGGTTGCCCGGCACGGGCGGACGGCCGTAGCGGTCGTCGCCGGCACCGCCGAACGGTCGGTCGGCGTCCCGCTCGTCTTCGGCGCGGGCCGCTGCACGGGCGGCTTCGGCCTGTTCCTTGCGGGCGTTGGAGGCCCGTTCGATCGGGAAGCGGATCAGCACGAAAATCAGGTAGATGCCGAAGGCGATCATGCCGTACATCAGCAGTTCGGAAATCGCGCGCCAGGCGTTATTGCCGACCTTGAACAGCAGGTCCAACGCGGTGATGGCCACCGCCGGGGCGTATTTTTCCTTCACCGGGTCGATGATGGTCGGGGCGAACAGCAGCACGGCCATCAGCAGCCGCAGCGGCTCGCGCAGCCAGCGCCACATCCAACGGGTCATGCGCATCCACACCAGCAGGCAGCCCAAGGCGGCGAAGGCGTAGAGGCCCCAGGCGATCAGATAGTCGTTCTCGGTCATGGTGTCCATGGCAAGGCAGGCAAAGAGGCGCTTATAGTAACGGCTTTTCGCACGGCAGGCTTGCTCCATAAGACATGCAACCTGCGGGAGTCCGCCTGCCGGCGATGAGGCCGGCGCATTCGGCGCCGATGCTGCCTGGCTGTCCGCCACCGTCGGCAGGCGGGCTCCCAAGGGGTCGGCCATGCCGGCCCGGCCTGCGAACACCCCATTTCCGAATTTTGTCCTGGAGCCCTCCATGCCCGCATCCGTCAACGCCCCCAGCGCCCCGATCGCCCGCAAGGCCCCCGGAGCCGACCCCTACGCCTGGCTGCAGGAGCGCGACACCGACGCGGTGCTCGACTATCTCAAGGCCGAAAACGCCTACCAGCAGGCGCAGACCGCCGATCAGGAAGGCCTGCGCGAAACCCTGTTCGAGGAGATCAAGGGCCGCATCCTGGAAACCGACCTGTCGCTGCCCTCGCCCTGGGGGCCGTTCCTGTACTACACCCGCACCACCGCCGGCGACGAATACGCCCGCCACTACCGCTGCCCGCGCCCGGCCGACGGCAGCCTGACCCTGGACGAAAGCCGCGAGCAACTGCTGCTCGACCCGAATGCGCTGGCCAACGGCGGGTTCTTCTCCCTCGGCGCTTTCAGCGTCAGCCCGGACCATCAGCGCCTGGCCTACAGCGTCGATGCCTCGGGGGATGAGATCTACACCCTGTTCGTCAAGGAACTGTCCAGCGACAAGGTCAGCGAACTGGAATTCCAGGACTGCGACGGCAGCATGACCTGGGCCAACGACAGCCTGACCCTGTTCTTCGGCACGCTCGACGACACCCACCGCCCGTACAAGCTGTTCCGCTACCGGCTGGACGGCACCGCCGCCGAAGAGGTGTTCCACGAGCCGGACGGGCGCTTCTTCCTGCATTGCTACCGGGCAAGCTCCGAGCGGCAATTGCTGCTGTCCCTGGGCAGCAAGACCACCAGCGAAGTCTGGGCGCTCGATGCCGACCAGCCGCAGCAGGCGTTCGCCTGCCTGGCGCCGCGGGTCGAGGATCACGAGTACGACGTCGACCACGGCCAGCTCGACGGCCAGTGGACGTGGTTCATCCGCACCAACCGCGACGGCATCAACTTCGCGCTGTACCAGGCCCCCGACACCGGCCGCGCCCCGGTCGAAGCCGACTGGCGGAACCTGATCCCCCACAGCGACACGGTGATGCTCGACGGCCTGAGCCTGAACGCCGGCGCCCTGACCCTGAGCCTGCGCGAAGGCGGCCTGCCGGTCATCGAAGTCCGCCCGCAGGGCCTTGCGCCCTACCGCGTGCAATTGCCGGACGCGGCCTACAGCCTCTATGTGCAAAACAGCCTGGAGTTCGACAGCGACCGCATCCGCCTGCGCTACGAAGCCCTCAACCGACCGGCCCAGGTGCGCCAACTGATCCTGGCCAGCGGCGAACAGGCCGTGCTCAAGCAGACCCCGGTGCTCGGCCCGTTCGATGCCGACGCCTACGTCAGCCAGCGCTTGTGGGCCACGGCGCCGGACGGCACCCAGGTGCCGATCAGCCTGGTGGTCAAACGTGAGAAGCTCGGCCAGCCGGTGCCGCTGTACCTGTACGGCTACGGCGCCTACGGCTCGAGCCTCGACCCGTGGTTCTCCCACGCACGGCTGAGCCTGCTGGACCGCGGCATGGCCTTCGCCATCGCCCACGTGCGCGGCGGCGGCGAACTGGGCGAGGCCTGGTACCGCGCCGGCAAGCAGGAGCACAAGCACAACACCTTCAGCGACTTCATCGCCTGCGCCGAGCACCTGATCGCCGAGGGTTTCACCTCCTCGCCGCAACTGGCGATCAGCGGCGGCAGCGCCGGCGGGCTGCTGATCGGCGCGGTGCTCAACCAGCGTCCGGAACTGTTCGGCGCGGCGATCGCCGAAGTGCCGTTCGTCGACGTGCTCAACACCATGCTCGACCCGGAGCTGCCGCTGACCGTCACCGAATACGACGAGTGGGGCAACCCCGAGGAGCCGGACGTGTACACGCGGATCAAGGCTTACGCGCCCTACGAAAACGTCACCGCCCGGGCGTATCCCGCTACACTGGTGATCGCCGGCTACAACGACAGCCGCGTGCAGTACTGGGAAGCGGCCAAGTGGGTGGCGAAACTGCGCGCCACCAAGACCGACGACAACCTCCTGCTGCTCAAGACCGAACTGGGCGCCGGCCATGGCGGCATGAGCGGGCGCTATCAGGGATTGCGTGACGCAGCCCTCGAATATGCATTTCTCTTCAAGGTCCTGGGGATCGCCTGAGGAACTCCGCCGGTCAGTCGGGTCTTAATTCCCGACACCGCAGGCCGATAGTTCATACAGCCCTGCGGGAGCGAGCCTGCTCGCGATAGCCATCTGTCATTCACCTCGAGGGGGACTGGCAGGACGCTGTCGCGAGCAGGCTTGCGCCTGCAACGGGCTGTGCGATGCCTGGAAACCGTGAAAACAAAAAAGACCGCGACGACATGTCAGAACCGACCCTGCTCAACAACGAAATCCGCGACTGGCTGATGGACTGCGGCCTGTTCGACCAACTGCAGCCGGCGGACTTCGCCGCCGCCTCGGGCTACTTCAGCATCAGCACCGTGGCCGAAGGCGAAGCGATTTTCCGCGAAGGCGATGCCGGCAGCTTCATGTGCATCATTCACACAGGCCAGGTGGCGGTGCAGAAGACCAACGGCGACGGCCAGACCGTGACCATGGCCACCCTGCGCAGCGGCCGGGCCTTCGGCGAAATGGCCGTGCTCGACGGCGAACGCCGCTCGGCCACCTGCGTGGCGGCGAGCAACTGCCAGCTGCTCAACCTGGGCAAGGACTCCCTGGAGAAGATGCTCAACGACGCGCCCAAGATCGCCGCCAAGATCATCCGCGCCCTCGCCGTCTCGCTGTCCAAACGCCTGCGCATGGCCGACGGGCAACTGGCGGCGCAGCAGATCTAGCCGCCGGGGGACTTGCCCTTGGCGTCATTCGGCTCAAGCCCAGGCAAGGGTTGATCCTTGGTCGGCGGGCTGGGCATTTCGATCGGCACCAGCGGCGGGCCGCCGCTGCCGGGCCCGGTCTTGGGCACCGGCACAGGGCTGATCTGCGGGTACGGGGTCGGCGTCGCGGTGCCGGGCGAACCGGGCTGGCCGGGCGGCGCCACCGGAACCGATTGCTGGGCCTGGACCTGCGGGATCGAGATTGCGGCCATCGCAATGACCGCTAGAATGGTGCGCTTCATTCAGGGCTCCGTATTGGCCTGAGTCTGTGCACAGGCTACTCCCAACCGGATCCGGCTGCCTGTCCTTTCTTGCAGGATCCTGCGGCCCCTGGGCTAAACTCTGCTGTAACCGTCATTAGTCTTTTACCAAGGTGAACCCATGAGTTCGTCGACCCCGACCAACACCTCGAAACTGGACCGCATCCTCGCCGACAACCAGCGCGACAAGGAAATGGGCTACCGCGACAAGGCCCTGAAGATGTACCCGCACGTGTGCGGACGCTGCGCCCGGGAGTTCTCCGGCAAGCGCCTGAGCGAACTGACCGTGCACCACCGCGACCACAACCACGACAACAACCCGCAGGACGGCTCCAACTGGGAGCTGCTGTGCCTGTACTGCCACGACAACGAACATTCGCGCTACACCGATCAGCAGTACTTCGGCGAAGGCTCGCTGAGCACGCCGAAGATCGCCAAGGCCACGCACAACCCGTTTGCGGCGCTGGCCGGGATGATGAAGAAGGACGACTGAGGTTCTTCGCTGGCTTGCAGGCTTCGTCACAGGCCAACGGCGGTGCACATGACACTGTGGGAGCCAGCCTGCTGGCGATGGCGCCCTCACTGACGCCATCGCCAGCAGGCTGGCTCCCACATTTCATGTCCGGCATCAGTCCCCATGCCGAAGCGGGCTTGCCGCGGGCGGCGATCCGACGATGGGGCCGGGACAGACACCACAGATCCCGAACCTGCCCCCCTCCTCCCCAATCCCCGTATAATCGCCCTCTTTTTTCCGAAGGCACCCCGCTCGTGGCAGACAAACGGTACAGCTGCATTGGTTTGTTCAACCCCAAATCACCGGAGAACGTCGGCTCGGTGATGCGCGCCGCCGGCTGCTACGGCGTGGCGTCGGTGTTCTACACCGGCAAGCGCTATGAGCGCGCCGCCGATTTCGTCACCGACACCAAGCGCGTGCACTACGACATCCCGCTGATCGGCATCGACGACCTGAAGAAGATCCTGCCGCTGGGCTGCGTGCCGGTCGCGGTGGAGCTGGTGGACGGCGCCCGCGCCCTGCCGGAGTACACCCACCCGGATCGCGCCCTGTACATCTTCGGCCCCGAAGACGGCTCGCTGGACAAGGAGATCCGCGACTGGTGCGAAGACGTCGTGTACATCCCCACCACCGGCTGCATGAACCTGGCCGCCACGGTCAACGTTGTGCTCTACGACCGCATGGCCAAGGGCCTGAACACCCGCTCCGGGCCGAAATTCCGCTGAGGCGCCGCACATCCGACGGAACGAGCCGACCGCCCGTGCAGTCAGCTTGAATATCCCCACCCAACGCCCGGAGACAGATCATGAGCGAACTCAAACGCGTCGAACGCATCGAATCCACCCCGTTCCAGAGCCGTTCCGAACAGAACGTCCAGGGCTGGGAACGCATCGGCTCGCTGGCCGGCGGCGTGCTGATGGTCGGCAAGGGCCTGCGCCGCGGCGGCGTGTTCGGCCTGATCCAGGTGGCCATCGGCGGCGCGGCCATGGCCCGCGGCCTCACCGGCCACAGTTCGGTGAAGAGCCTGCTGGATAAGAGCCGTCAGGACATGAACAACGTGCGGGCGAAGATCGAGCGGGCCGGCGAAGAGTTGCGCACCTTGAAGGCCAATGCCGAGGCCGCGACCCGCACGGCGACGGTGACCGGCAACGAGTCGGTGAAGTCCCCGAAGGCCGGGGTCTGACCCGGGACCTGCATTGAGCTGAATGGCCCTATCGCCAGCAGGCTGGCTCCCACAGGGGAAAGGGTGGGAGCCGGCCTGCCGGCGATTTCTGTCTGATGCATCGATGCTGGGTGGGCTGCAGCCATCGCGGGCAAGCCCGCTCCCACAGAGAATGCAAGTGTCTGCAGAATCGGTGTGCACCACTCAACCCTGTGGGAGCCGGCCTGCTGGCGATGGCGGCGTTACTGGAGCAATGCGCTGTCGAGCACCCTGGACGACTCGCCGATGACGCCCTCGGCCAGTTGCACGAACGCCGGGGCATCCACCCGCCCCGCCTGCATCGCCCCGCGCAGCACATCGTCCAGCGAGCGCTTGTTGCGGGTCTTGAGGCGGATCTCGCGGTCCAGTTCCTGCAACAGCAGCACGGCCTTGGCCACCTGCGCCGCACTGGCCTGGGCGCCGCGCAACGTGGTGACGCCATGGCTGTCCGTGGTCAGCTTCGCCTGCCAGGCCTGATACCGGTCGTCGCTCATGCCGCCGGCGCGGCGCACCAGTTCGACGGCGTAATACTCGGCGAACCCTTCGCTGATCCAGTCGCTGCGCTGCCCGTCGTTGATCCGGCCCATCACCTGGTTCAGTTCGCGCAGCACGGCGCTGGCACCGTTTTCGCTGACCAGCGGTAAACGCGTGTTCAGGTAAACGGAACCGTGAGCCCCCAGGCTGCCGCGCCACATCGGGTCGTTGGCGCCGACGATCAGCAGCTTGCCGGGATGCTGCGGATACAGCGCCTGCACCTGCGGCCAAACGAACGTCAGCAACGTCAGCACATCCATGCGCCGCATGCCTTGGCCCTTGGGCGAGGCCACGGTGACTTCGGTTTCCCCCAGCCGGGCGCGGCGGCTGCCGAGGTGACCGGCGAGCATCCAGCCGGTGGGGCGGTCGAACAGGCGTGACGGGTTGTCGATGCGAAACTTGTCCTTGCCGATGCGCGGCCAGGCGGTCTCGACGCTTTTCCAGCCGTCGGGCAAATCGAATTGCAGGCGCGAGACCAGCTCGGTGCCGTCCTGCTGATCGAGCCGGGCCGGCGGCACCAGTTCATCGCCGCGCAGCAGCGCCCAGGCCGGGGTCATGCGCGTGTCGAAGCTGCCGCTCTTGCGGCCGTGGCTGATGCGCACGCGGTAGGTCAGGCTGGCCTTGTCCGCCGCCGGACGCCATACGCCACGCGCCTGCTTGCCCGGATTCAGCTGCCATTGGCCGTCGGCCTTGAAATCGCTGTAGCGGCTGCCGTCGCCGAGGTCGAAATCCAGGCTGCGCACCGCCTCGCCCTTGGCGAGGGTCAGGCGCACTTCGGCCTGGTCGCTCTGCGGCAACAGGCGCACGCGGTAATCCAGTTCGACTTTCTGCGCCGCCCATACCGGTGCACCCACAACCAGCAGGCCTGCGGCCATTACCTGACGCCATCCCGAAGCCATGCATACTCCCTTGCGAATCCGTGAAGGTTTATCCGGCGCGGAAAATCAGGTGATCTTCCCAGTCGTCTTCCGGCACGCTGCCTTCGGCGAGCATGCGCCCGGACTGGGAAATGCGTTCGTGGTGCACCGCGTCGCGGTCGCCGCACACCAGGTGGTGCCACAACGGCAGGTCCTTGCCTTCGCTGACCAGGCGGTAGCCGCAGGTCGGCGGCAGCCATTTGAACTCGTCGGCCTTGCCCGGCGTGAGCTGGATGCAGTCCGGCACGAAGTCGCGGCGGTTGGGGTAGTCGCTGCACTGGCAGGTCTTGAGGTCCAGCAGCTTGCAGGCGATGCGCGTGTAGTAGACGCTGTTGTCCTCTTCGTCCTCAAGCTTTTGCAGGCAGCACAGGCCGCAGCCGTCGCACAGCGATTCCCATTCCTCCGGATCGAGCTGATCGAGGGTTTTGCGTATCCAGAACGGTTCGACTTTGGCGGCCATGGCTCAAGCATCAACATCAGGTGGTGAAAAGGCCGCCAGTCTAGTGCCCAAGGCCCGGCGGACCAAGCGTCGGCGACTGCCGGTTGCGCCGGGCTTGTCAGTTCCCGCGGGGCCAAGTAGCTTTGCCTGTCGCAACAAGCCCCGCCCGGGTGCCATCAACGCTCGACCGCGTTGCCGTCCGGCGAACCGCACGGCTCAACGGAACCCCATCGACCAGTCCGCCTGGTCCCGCCGGGTTCCGGTTCGACTCTCTTACTCAAACGTAGCAAGGAATCTCTTGATGAGTGCCAACCCTCGCGTTGCCGATTACGCCATTCACCCGCAGTTCACCGACCGCTGGTCGCCCCGTGCCTTCACCGGCGAAGCGATCCCGGAGGAAACCCTGCTGAGCTTCTTCGAAGCCGCGCGCTGGGCGCCGTCGGCCTACAACTCGCAGCCGTGGCGCTTTCTCTACGCCCGCCGCGACACGCCGAACTGGGAGCGTTACCTGGGCCTGCTCAACGAATTCAACCGCGCCTGGGCACAGCACGCCTCGGCCCTGGTGATCGTGATCTCCAAGACCACCTTCACCGCACCGGGCGCCGCCGAAGAGACCCCGGCGCTGTGGCACACCTTCGACACCGGTTCGGCCTGGGGCCACCTGGCGCTGCAGGCGAGCCTGAGCGGCTGGCACACCCACGGCATGGCCGGCTTCGACCAGGAGCTGACCCGCAAGGAGCTGAACATTCCGGAAGGTTACGCGCTGCACGCGGCCGTTGCCGTGGGCAAGCTGGGCGACAAGGCCACCCTGGCCGAATACCTGCAAGCCCGCGAGGTGCCGAGCCCGCGCCGTCCGCTGAGCGAGCTGGCCGCCGAGGGCGATTTCACCCTCTGAGGCCTTTGCTTCCTCGCTGACGCCATCGCCAGCAGGCTGACTCCCACAGGGATGCAGATCCCATGTGGGAGCGAGCCTGCTCGCGATCGCGATTCGCCAGACACCTCAGCGGTGACTGACACGCCGTGATCGCAGGCAAGTCAGCCCCCACCGCGTCTATCGTCCATCGCGCATCAGTAGCCCCGAGCGAAGTCCACTTCTCCGCGCAGCGGCTCTCCGGCCTCATAGGCCTTCAGGTTCTCCAGGAACAGCTGCACCATCATCGGCGGCGAGGTCGGCGCCGAGCTGTGCCCGGTCAGCAGCAGGCCCCAGGCGGTCCAGAACGGATGCCGCTGCGGCAACGGCTCCTGACGGCAGACGTCGATCACCGCGCCGGCCAGGTGCCCTTCCTTCAAGGCCTCCACCAGATCCCCGTCGACCACCGCCACGCCGCGTCCGGCGTTGATGAACAGCCCCGTCGGCTTGAACTGCCGAAACAGCGCCGCATCGTAGATATCGTGGGTCTGCGGGGTGTTCGGCAGCAGGTTGACCACGTAATCCACCTCACCGACCAGGCGCGGCAGATCGGCCATCGAACCGACCTCGACGAACGGCGCCTGCTCCCGGGCGCTGCTGGCGATGCCGTACAGCTCGACGCCGAACGGCCGCAGGAACTGCGCCACGCTCTGGCCGATGTCGCCGGTGCCGACGATCAGCACCTTGCGCCCCACCAGGCTCTGGCCGGTACGGCTGTCCCACTTGCGCTCGACCTGGCTGACCAGCCGCGCCAGCACTTCGCGCTCGTGGCCGAGCATGTAGGTCAGCACGTACTCGGCCATCACCTGGCCGAAGATGCCCACCGCACGGGTCAGCCGGTAATCCCGGTTGAGGCCGTCGGCCAGCAGCGGCGTGATGCCGGCCCAGGTCGATTGCAGCCACCGCGGCCGGTGGCCCTGGCGCAGCAGGGTCGCCAACAGGTCCGGCTGGCCCAGCCACACCGGGCAGTCGACGGCCTGGCGGGCCAGCTCGGCGGAGTCGCCGCTGGTCAGCACCTCAAGCCCGGGCGCCGCCTGACGCAACAGTCGGGCATATACCGCGTGGTCGTGTTCGGCAATCAGAACGCGCATGTTCAAACCTTTCGCAAACCGTGCAGACGGCCGCCCGCTTCGTGGCAGCCATCGCCGTGAAAATCAGTTCCAGGGGAAGCCGGGGCCCGGGACCGGGCCCCGCGGATCAGACCGGGTCGTTGCGTCGCAGCAACTCTTCGGGCAGGTGTTCGATGTACTCGTCCTCGGCCGGCGGCATCTGCAGGTGATAGCCCTGCTTGTCGAGGTTCTCCAGCACCACGGCGATGTCCTCGCGCGCCAGTTTGCGCTCCGGGGTCAGCACCAGGTCAAAGGCGTGCTGCGGCTTGCCGAAAGCGGCCAGCAGCGGCTCCGGCACGCGCTCCAGCGCGTCGCTCTTGAGCACGTACAGGTACATTTCGTTTTTCTTCGGGCTGCGGTAGATCGAGCAAATCTGTTTCAAGGCTGTTCTCCGGCGGAGGCCAGGCTGTCGAGCAGCTTCTGGCCCATCAATTCGCGGCGCCAGCCACGCAGCGAATCAGGCAATTGGTAGGGCCCCTCGGGGAAGCCGCTCTTGACCAGCGCTTCGAGGGTTTTCTTGCGCAGCATCAGTTCCGGCGCGATCGCCAGGCGCTCGGCCTCGGCCTGGCCGATGGCGCGCAACCGCTTGATCAGCGCGGCGGCCTCGATCGGCAGCGGCTCGGGCAGGGCCGGCGGCCACTGGTCAGGAGAGACACTGCCAGAGCGCTTGATCAGATCAAGCAGAAATTCGCCGTCCTGACGCACGGTACGCGGGTGCATGTCTTCGATCTTGGCCAGGGCGCCGAGGTTGTCCGGCTGCGTGCGGGCCAGCGGCCACAGCGACTGCTCGCGCACGATGCGGTTGCGCGGCTGGTTGCGGGCCCGGGCCTCCCGCTCGCGCCAGGCGCACAGCTCACGCAGCACGGCCAGTTGCGCACGGGACAGTTTCCACGCCAGCTTGGCCTCGCGGTAGGCGTCGTAGGGATCGGTTTCGCGGCGCAGGTTGGCGACCAGTTCCGCACCGTCCTCCAGCACCCAGGCGCAACGTTCGTCGGACAGTTTCGGACGCAGCTTCACGAACACTTCCGCCAGGTGCACGGCATCTTCGGCGGCGTAGCTGATCTGCGTTTCGGACAACGGCCGCTGCAGCCAGTCGGAACGGGTTTCGCCCTTGGGCAACTCGATGCCGAGCACTTCCTGCACCAGCCGCGAATAGCCCATGGAGAAACCCAGGTTCAGGTAGGCGGCGGCCAGTTGGGTGTCGAACAGCGGCGCCGGCAGGCTGCCGGTCAGGCGCAGCAGGACCTCGAGGTCTTCGCTGCACGCATGCAGCACCTTGACCACCGCCGGGTTCTCCAGCAGCGCGGCCAGCGGCTGCCAGGCGTCGATGGTCAGCGGGTCGATCAGGTAGGCGCGCCGGCCGTCGCCGACCTGCAGCAGGCCGGCGATCGGGTAAAAGGTGTCGACCCGCATGAATTCGGTGTCGAGGGCCACGAAGGGCAACTGCTGCCACTCGGCGCACAGGCGCGCCAGGCTATCGTTGTCGCGAATCCAGTGAATATCGATGGCCACACGGCTCTCCCTTGAAGAATGGCGCGCAGTATATATCGCCGCCGGCGCTTTCCGCGCCTCTGCAGGGCAGGAGCTTGGATGAAATCTCCTGCTTGAGAGCAAGAATAGTCTGACAGGACGTATCTGAAGGCTCAGTCCTTGGCCAGCACGCCGTCGATCACCGCCCCGCGGCATCCGGCGAACAGGTCCAGGTCATGCCGGTAGACGTTGCTCTGCACTTCCAGCAGGCCGAGCATCGAGTGGAACAGGTTGTCCTGGCTCAACGGCTTGTCGCGGCTCAGTTGCAGGCAGTGGGTGTCGACCGAGAAGGCCTTCTGGTAGCTGTCGGAGAACCAGGCCAGCATCGCCACGTGCTTCTGCTGCTCCGGCGCGAGCATGTACGGCGTGCCGTGCAGGAACAGGTTGTATTCGCCCAGGGACTCGCCGTGGTCGGACAGGTACAGCATGGCGGTGTCGACCTTGTCCTGGTTGCTGCGCAGCACGTCGATCAGGCTCGACAGCACATGGTCGGTGTAGACCAGCGTGTTGTCGTAGCCGTTGACGATGCTTTCGCGGCTGCAGTTGTTCAGGGCATTGCTTTCGCACACCGGGGTGAAGTGCTCATATTCCTTCGGGTAACGCTTGAAGTATTCCGGGCCGTGGCTGCCCATCTGGTGCAGCACCAGCACGGTGTCCTTGTCCAGGCGGTCGATGAAGCCCTGCAAGCCTTGCAGGAGGATTTCGTCGCGGCACTCGCTGTTCGCGCACAGCGCCGGGTCCTTGAGGTTGCTGACGTCCTGCACGGTGACCCGGTCGCAGGTGCCCTTGCAGCCCGATTGGTTGTCGCGCCAGATCACGTCGAGGCCGGCGCGCTTGAGCACGTCCAGCAACCCTTCCTGGTTCTTCGCCTTGCTGGCGTCGTAGTCCTGGCGGCCCATGCCGGAGAACATGCACGGCACCGACACGGCGGTTTCGGTGCCGCAGGAATGCACGTCGGTGAAGGCGATCAGGCCGGCTTCCTTGTTCAGCTGCGGCGTGGTGTCCCGGTCATAGCCGAGAATGCCGAAGTTCTCCGCACGGGCGCTCTCCCCCACCACCAGCACGGTCAGGGACTTGCGCGGACGGTTCTGCACCGACGGATTGCGTTGGGCGTCTTCGCCGATCTTGACGAACGGCTGCTGCGCCGAGGCGACCTGCTCGCGCAGGTAACCGGCCGAGGCGCCGATGTAGTTGCTCGGCACCAGCATCAGGCGCAGTTCATGGTGATTGCGGAACAACGAAGACAGGCCCTGGTAGTTGGCCAGCGCCACCCCGCCGATGACCGCCGCCGAGGCGACGCCCACGATAACTTTGCTCAACAGTTCCCGGTGCCACTTTCGGTAGTTGACCGGTACTTTCCACAACAGCCAGGACGGCAGGACACCGAGCAGGAGAATATAAACAAACAACTTCAGGGACAGCAGGTCGCGAACTTCCGTGGCGTTGGTTTCGGCGAAGTTGCGAAACATGCCGGCATCAATCAGGACACCGTATTGGCTCATGAAGTAGGCCACGCCGGCGCTGACCAGGAACATCAGGCTCAGCAGCGGCTTCATCACCGCACGGAACGCCAGCAGCGTCAGCACAATGTTGTAGGCCGCGAAGATCATCACGCCGAACGCGATGCGCATGGCGATGCCTTTGCCGTCCGCCGACGTGATATCGGACAGATGCTGCCAGAGCACGCCGTTGAATCCGAGCAAAAGAAAGGCACTGGCCAACAACGTCACCCATTCCGGGCGCACGGCTTTTAACTTCAACATAAAAAGAGGCATTTCCTGAAAGAAGCGCTGTGATCAATTGTGAAAATTTCATTGATCAAGGCGGGGAAAACTTTAAGCAGGCAACCATCAATTTTTTGTGAAAAAGAAGCCAACGATTAGTTGGCCTGAAGTATTTGAGAACAATTCGCTCACAAGTTTTGCCCAGAATGTGTGGCGCCATCTCTGACGCCATCGCCAGCAGGCTGGCTCCCACAGAGAATCCCGGCGCCCACAAATTCCCCGTACATCGCAAAACCCTGTGGTAGCTTGCCTGCAAGCGATGAGGCCGGCACTGCTGATGTCTCTGTGCCTGACCTACTGCCATCGCGGGCACAACCGACACCTGGGCGACTGCCACGCAGTGATATCGACTTTTTAAATACCACTTCGGACTTTCTGATTTGCCCCTGCGCAGGCCCCGCGCGCCTAATCGACAGCCTCCCGCTCAAAGGCCTGCCAATGGAAAGCGTGCGCACCACCTCCCGTCCCGCCGTCTGGCTGATGCTCGGCATCGTGCTGGTCGCCCTCAACCTGCGTCCGTCGATGGCGGCGGTGGGCCCCTTGCTGTCGGCCATCCGCGGCGACATCCCGCTGAGTTTCAGCCTCGCGTCCCTGTTGACCATGTTGCCGGTGATGGCGATGGGGCTGGCCATGTTCTTCGGCCTCGGCGTCAGCCGGCGCCTGGGCGAGCAACGCACGGTGCTGCTGTCGTTGCTGGTCATCGGCCTGGCGACCCTGTCGCGGCTGTTTCTCGACTCGGCGCCGCAACTGATCGTCAGCGCGGTGCTGGCCGGGATCGGCATCGCGCTGATCCAGGCGCTGATGCCGGCGCTGATCAAGGCACGCTTCGCCGACAACGTCGCGCTGTGCATGGGCCTGTACGTCACCTCGATCATGGGCGGCGCCGCGCTGGCCGCCTCGCTCGCTCCGCTGGTCATGCTGCACGGCGGCAGCTGGCGCGAAGGGCTGGCGGTCTGGGCGGCGTTGGCGTTGTTCGCCGCACTGGCCTGGTGGATCCAGGATGCGGGGACGTCATCCGTCACCGCTGCCCGCGTCGGAAAAGACACGTTCTTCTCGAACACCCGCGCCTGGTGGCTGGCCCTCTTCTTCGGCCTGGGCACGGCGTCCTACACCTGCGTGCTGGCCTGGCTGGCGCCGTACTACATGGAGCAGGGCTTCACTGAGCAGCACGCCGGCCTGGTGCTGGGTTTCCTGACCGCCATGGAGGTGATCGCCGGCCTGGCGGTGCCCGCCATCGCCAACCGCAGCCGCGACCGGCGCCGGGTGCTCAGCGCATTGCTCGGTCTGATCATCGCCGGCTTCTGCGGCCTGATCCTCAGCCCGCAACACCTGAGCCTGCTCTGGCCCTGCCTGCTGGGCCTCGGGATCGGCGGCCTGTTCCCCATGAGCCTGATCGTGTCGCTCGACCATCTCGACGACCCGCAACGCGCAGGCAACCTGACCGCGTTCGTGCAAGGCATCGGCTACCTGATCGCCGGCCTCTCGCCGCTGCTGGCCGGGGTCATCCGCGATAGCTCGGGCAGCTTCGAAGGCGCCTGGTGGTCGCTGACCGCCGTGATGGCGGTGATGCTGCTGATGGTTCAGCGCTTCGACCCGCAGCATTACGCCCGCCATATCCGCTGACCCGAATGGCTCGGCCGGGCCACGGCGAATGCAAGGCCTCTGGCCATCTTTTCCGGGTTTGCTTCAGCACGTCGTATTGCTGGAACTTTCTGTCCCACAACTGACCGTAAAATGTCCTACGGGGGTTTTTCCTGGCACCATCGTTCCGTTAGCATCGTCCGCACACGTTTGCGCGGTTCGGCGCAAGGAGCACTGCAGGACGGAACGGATGCTGAACAGTAACTTGCTTAGAAAGCTCGACATGCAGGATCTCATGGTGTTCGTCGCCGTGTACGAGCAAAGCAGTGTCACCGACGTGTCGGAGGCGCTGTTCGTCAGCCAGTCCACCGTCAGTTACTGCCTGAAGAAACTGCGCACCAGTTTCGAGGACGAACTCTTCATCAATACCCGCACGGGCATGCGCCCGACCTACAAGGCCGACAGCATGTACGGCCATGTGCAGAAAATCCTCGAAAGCATCAACCTGTGCCACGCCGGCGCCCCGATCTTCGATCCGACGGCCCAGGCGGTCACCTTCAACATCTGCGCACCGGAATACTTCGAGCAACTGATCCTGCCGCGGATGCTCAAGCGCTTCGACTTCGATGACCTGCCGGTGATGGTCAACATGCACAAGTTCGAGACCGACGTCCCCGCCGACGATCTGCGCGACGGCAGCCTCGACCTGGTGATCTGCTTCGGCCCGCACTTCCACCGCCAGCACGCCGACCTGAAATCGCGCATGCTGCTGGAGGACGACCTGGTCTGCGTCTTCGACAAGCGCGCCACGCCGCTGGAGCCGCGCCTGAGCCTCAAGGCCTTCACCGAGCGCCGGCACGTGTTCCCCACGCCGTGGATGTCCACCACCAACATGGTCGACGGCTGGCTGGCGCGCCAGGCGCAGAAGCGCCAGATCGTCGCCCGCTCCAACAGCTACAGCGCGGCGCTGAAGATGATCACCGGCACCGACTTCATCCTCACCCTGCCCCGGCGCATCCAGCGCCTGCTGACCAACGATGCGGTGTTCAACCACTGCGAGGCGCCCAACGGCCTGCCCGGCTTCACCCTCGACATGCAATGGAGCCGCAACGCCGACCAGGACAGCGCCAACCTCTGGCTGCGCGAGCAGGTCATCAAGACCTGCTCGGAACTGGAAGCCGCCTGAGCGTCAAACGCCGATGGCGGTCTTGGTGTAGGACTCGCGGTCGATGTCCAGCAGCTCCACGCACAACTGCACTTCGACCCCGGCCGGCCACTCGCACAGCTCCTGCAGCGCCGCCAGCAGGCTCTCCGACAGCTGCCGCTTGATCTGCGGCGAACGTCCGCTGAGCAGCGCCAACTTCACATGGGCGAAGGCCCGCTCGCCCGGCGCGGTGCCGACCTTGAACGTCTCGACCTTCACCGCACGGCTCTTGATGTCGAACTCCGCGGCGAACTGACCGGAAGCCACGAGGGTATTGTTGAGCCGGATCAGCGCCAGGTCGGGATTCAGTTGCGGCAGGTTGGCGCTGTATTCCAGGTGCAGGTGCGGCATGGGGGAACTCCATTCATTGGGCGCAGAGGCCGTACATATATCATTAATCGCTGTGGGAACGGGTCTGCCCGTGCATAAACCGGTGGCATCGCTGCGACTGCAGGGCCGCCATCACGAGCAGGCTCGCGCCTACAGGTGCTGCGGTGTCGATCAGGTCGCGGGCCGTTCGCTCATCAACGCCTCAAGCCGCGAGCGCAGCCAGCGTTCGGCCGGGTCGCTGTCGACATGGCTGAGCCAGACCATCGACAGGTCCAGGGTCGGCGTCTTGAACGGGAACGGCTCCTTGAACAGCAGCCCCGAGGCGGCCATCGCGTCGGCCGTGTAGTCCGGCAGGCTGGCGATCAGGTCGGTGCCGGCCAGCAGAGCCGGCAACGCGCTGTACTGCGGCACCGACAGCACCACCTGACGGGTGCGGCCGATGTCCGCCAGCCACTCGTCGGCGTAGCCGCTGACGTTGGCGGTGTGGGACACCAGCACGTGCGGGCGGGCGCAGTATTCATCGAGGGTCAGCGGCGTGGCGCTGGCGTCCGCCCGCAGGATGCTCGGCTGGATGTGCCGCAGCAGCTTGCGCTTGGCGTTGGCCGGCAGGCCGCGGGTCTGGCTGATGCCGACGGTGATGTCGCCCGAGGCCAGCAGGTCGGGGATCCGCCAGTAGTCGACATGCTGCACCACGAAGACCACGTTCGGCGCCTCCTGGCGCAGCGCGCGCAACGCCGGCGGCAGCAGGCCGAACTCGACGTCGTCGGACAGGCCGATGCGAAAGGTCATGGTGCTGACGGCAGGATCGAAATCGCGGGTCAGGCTCAGCGCCACCGAGAGGGAGTCCAGCGCCGGCTTGAGGTGGCGGAAGATGTCTTCGGCCCGGGCCGTCGGCTCCATGCGGTGGCCGACGCGGATGAACAATGGATCGTTGAGCATCGTGCGCAAGCGGTTGAGCGCCGAACTGATGGTCGGCTGGCCGAGGAACAGCTTCTCGGCGGCCCGGGTCACGTTGCGTTCGAGCATCAGCGTCTCGAACACCACCATCAGGTTGATGTCGGCCTTGCGCAGTTCATTTCGGTTCATCCCTCACCCCCCGTCCCCAGATGGCGGCAGTGTAGAAAGGCCCGGGGGGCGCCGTCCATCGAAACGGCGCGTCAATTCACCGTCAAACGCTTGAGCCCCAGGCCCATCACCCGCGCATCGTCGTTGATCCCCAGTTGCCGAGGACTGACGGCATCCGGCAGCTGCAGCCCGATCACGAGCCGGTCATCGTGCGCAAGGCGCTCACCGAGCTCGGCGCTGATCGGGATCTCAAGACGGTTGCCCTGGAACTGCGTCAGGTTCGTGGACAGCACCGGCTCGCCGTTCAGGCTCACGATCACCCGTTGGCCGGGATGCGCGGGCTGGACGAACGCCAATGCCTCGATCCCGATCGAGGTCGCCCCGGACCGCACCCGCAATGCGATCTGCGCCTGCCGGCCTTCCGTCCACGTGCCCCAGCTTTCCGGCGTCGACCAGCCCTCGGCCAGATGCCGGCTTCTGTGATCGAACATCAGCGCCTCACCCGCACGCAGGAGCGGAACCGACGATATCCGCCGCCCCTCGTCCGGCACCTGCACGCACGACGTGCAACGCTTCCAGCCCGGCGCGAGCACAACGAGCCCGTCCACCCGGGTCAGCAGATCGTTGTCGCTGACGATGCTGTTGGCGGCATCGGCCAAGACGTCATCGTCGAGGATGTACAGCGAGTCCTGGTCATACCGCCCCGACGCAAGCATGCGCCGGGCCTTCTGTTGCGCCAGCTCCAGCGCTGAGGTGCTCATGCGTCCCAGGTAGACCGCATCGGTCTTCAGGCCGTGGGCCGCGGCGAAACCGGCGATCACCTGCCAGCGCTCGCCCTGATTCTGCGGCAGCAGGCTGCGCACGTTCGCGTAGCGCGCCGCGGCGTCGGCCCAGAACGGATCGCGCATCGGGCTGGCCCAGGCCGATGCGGGGGCCACCCCTTTTCCGTCCCTCAGGCCCGTCCAGCCGCTGCGGCTGTCGACGACCTGGGCCAACAGGGCCAATGCGAGCAAGCCCATCGCGACGCGCGGCCGATAGCCGCGCACCACCAAAAAAATCACGGCCAGGATGAGCGCGTAGAACACCGGCCAGAACATCCGGCCCGAGGCCCGGAAGACGTTGGCCAACCCGAGGATCGCTTTCGGCAGCGGATACCCGAAGGTCCAGGCGCCGATGCCGATCTGGTTCGACAAGGCGAACAGCCACAACCCGGCCAAGGCCATCAGCAGCCATGGCCGGGCGGCCAAGGTGCCGTTCAAGGGTTGCCGGTCGCGGAGCCACGCCACCAGCGCCAGCGGCACCAGCAACAGGACGCCCAGCCCCATGTAGTTGAAGCCTTCATAGTCACCGCCGGCCTTCGGCAGGTTCGGCAGGACCTGCGACCAGCCCGCAGGATCCACCGGCGACAGCAGGTTCATCCGGTACAGCCCGAAACCGCCGGCCACCACACCGTCGGCAATGGCGAAGTAGCCCGCCTGCCAGCAGCACAGGCTGACCAGCGCCAGAAGCGACACACCCTCGATCAGGCTCTGGCGCCGGCTCAACCGCTGAGCGAAGACCTTGCCCAGCAGGTCCGCCACCCAGATCAGCGCCACCATCGCCAGCAGGTAGGCGTGCACCAACGCCGTCACCGCCAGCAGCGCTCCCCAAGCCAGGCGACGCCGGCGCAGGTCCGGCAACAGCGCCAGGTACAGCGCGGCCAGAATCAGGAAGTGCCCGGCCAGGGACAGGTGCCCGCCCATGCGCAACAGCATCGGCGGTGAAAGCAGCAGCAATCCCGTTCCCAGCAAACGGATCAGCGGGTGATCCGTCATCAGCCCGATCAGTTTCCAGCCGAACCAGGCCTGCAGGACAAAACACGCCAGCAGCCAATACCCGAAATACTGGAAGGTGTCCGGCAACCAGGCGTTGAACGGCTTGAACACCAGCGCCAGCAACGGGTTCGAGTCGGAAAAGATGATCGAGCTGCCCAGCTCCAGCCCATAGAACGGGTTGAGCCCCAAGGGAAATGCCCAAGGCGCATGACGGAAAAACGCCCACCCCAGATAGTGCGTCGCCATGTCGCCCTGCTCCAGCCAGGCGATGTTCTGCGGGTTCAGCACCTGCGGCCCGACCGTCAGGAAAAACGCCAGCACGCCCAACAGCAAAGGCAGAACGGCAAACGCCGGATGCGCTCGTGAATCCTTCATCGGTACGTCCAGAAGTTGTGCAGCACGAAAGTGAATGCCGGAATCGTCAGCGCCACCGCCACGATGCCCAGCAGGTAGTGCAGGCCGGCAAGCTGCGCGGCCCAGGCCACGAACATCGCCAACAGAAACCCGCCCGCCGAGACCAGCAGGAAGCGCAT
This sequence comes from Pseudomonas sp. NPDC089534, assembly GCF_044749305.1. Lineage (NCBI taxonomy): Bacteria > Pseudomonadati > Pseudomonadota > Gammaproteobacteria > Pseudomonadales > Pseudomonadaceae > Pseudomonas > Pseudomonas sp. NPDC089534. Next base: position 44,812 of record NZ_JBIVHR010000044.1, read on the forward strand.
CAGGGTCTTGCCGTGCAGCCGCGCGGAAAAGCTCCAGGTGGTGTTGATCACATACGACACCACCGTCGCCACGGCGAAGGCCACGCCGTTGGCCAACGGCGGCTGGGGGCTGACGAAATTGATGAACAGCACCGCCACCAGCGCATGCAGCGCCGTGACGAACAACCCGGTCACGGCGAAGCGCAAGCCACGGCGGAGCAAGGCCGCTCTGTCGGCGACCGTCACGGCTTGCGCGCCAGCACGAACACGCTCAGGCCGGCCAGACGGTTCACGCCCATCAACGGCAGCTCAAGGCTGCACAGGGCCTTGAGCAACGCATTGACGACAGGATGGTGGCGCTTGAGTTGCGAGCGCGGCGCCGAGCCCCGGCTGCCGCCGGGCAGCAAGCGCGACGCCACCGCCAGCGGAAACACCGCACCGAAGTAGTAAGCGCCCCGCTCCACCCGCAATCCCGCATCGGCGGCCAGGGCTTCGAACTGCCCCAGGGTGTAGCGGCGCTTGTGTTCGAGGAAGTCATCGTGCCCGCTCCACATGAACTGGAAGGCGGGCACGGTCATCAGGAAGCGGCTGCCGGACGGGACTTTGTCGACGTAGGACTTGAGCAGCCCGAGGTCGTCACCGACGTGCTCCAGCACATCCATCAGCAGCACCAGATCGGCGTCCACAGCCTCGACGCAACGGCGGTAATGCACCGGTTTGCCGGCGGCGCTCGCGCTGGAGTCGGCGGGGTAGCTGATGTCCACGCACCAGGCTTCGCGGGCGGCGGTGCGGGTCAGCAAGTGATGGGAAAAGAAGCCTGAGCCGGCACCGACGTCGAGAATCCGTCCGATCGGCGCATCGCCCAGCAGCCGGCGGGTCGCGGCCGCCTTGGAGCAGTAGTACCAATGCTCGCCGATGCTGTCGCCGAGGATGTCGGTTTCCTTGAGATCCATGTGTCAGTCCTTGGGGTCGTAGACGCGGCGCACCAGGAAAACCGGCCGGCGCTTCGCTTCGATGTAGGTGCGGCCCAGGTACTCGCCGAGCACCCCGATGCCGATCAGTTGCAGGCCGCCGAGGAAGGTCACGGCAACCATCAGCGACGCATAGCCGGGCAGGTCGATGCCGTAGATCAGGGTGCGCACCACGATGAACATCGCAAAGGCAAAGGACACCAGCGACACTGCCGCGCCCAGGTAAGTCCAGATCCGCAGCGGCTCGGTGCTGAAGCTGGTGATGCCTTCCAGCGCGAAGTTCCACAGCCGCCAGCCGTTGAACTTGCTCTTGCCCGCTGCGCGCTCCGGGCGTTCGTAATCGACATGGGTGGTGCGGAACCCGACCCAGGCGAACAGGCCTTTCATGAAGCGCCTCGACTCCGGCAAGGTCAGCAGCGCGTCCACCACGCAACGGTCCATCAAGCGGAAATCGCCGACGTTCTCCGGCAGGTGCTGGTCGGCGATCCTGTTGTGCAAGCGGTAGAACCAGTTGGCGGAGGTCTGCTTGGCCCAGGAATCGCTGCGGCGGCTGATGCGGTGGCCCAGCACCACCTCATGGCCCTCCCGCCAGAGGGCGATCATCTGCAGGATGACTTCGGGCGGATCCTGCAGGTCGACGTCGATCGGCACCACGATCTGCCCGGTGGCCGTCTGCAGGCCGGCGGACAGGGCCGCCTCCTTGCCGAAATTGCGGCTCAGGTCGACGATGCGGATGCGCGCATCCTCCGACTGGCGCTGCAGCAGCCGCTCAAGCGTCGCATCGCCGCTGCCGTCGTTGACGAACACCAGTTCCAGGTCGATCTGCGCCTCGCGCTCGAAAACCTGCCGAATGCGCGAGAGAAAGCCGTCGAGGCTGTCCTCTTCGTTGAAGACGGGGATCACCAGCGACAACGTCACCTGCCCCGCGGTTTGCGTTCCGTGCGGATGATTCAAGGGCCTGCTCTTTTCTTATAGTGTCGATCGGTCGCCGAACAGGAGCCGACGCCATGAGCCGCCTGCCATTAAGCAGCACCGCCGGATGCGGCGCAAGGGTGAAGCAAGGGCATTGCCGCCAAACCGGACGCCGATCCGCCGGCTCTATTCCGGGCCTTGCAGAAACATTCGCCAACGATTGGAAACAAATGCCCGATAGCCAAAAAGTCCCGCTCCGCTAGGCTTGCACCGGTGCGGCACAGCGTGTCGCCATGAACCAATCGCATGGAGCGAACTGAATGTATTTCGAGATCTACAGACAATCCAAAGGCACCCCGAGCACCGGCAAAGGCCAGTGGCGCTGGAGACTGAGGGCGGGAAACCACGAGACGATCGCCAGCGGCGAGTCGTATGTGAACAAGGCGGATTGCCTGCACGTGATCGAGCTGATCAAAGGCGTGCAGGGCGAGACGCCCATCAAGGAAATCTGACGGCAGGACAGGCCGCCGAAGCCGCCGACCCTGGCGGCGTCAGCGGCCCATGGCTTCAGAAGCGTTCCGGAATGTGCTTGAAGGGGTAGTCCGTCTCCCGGTAGCCGCCAGGCTTCTGCCGTTTGGGCAGGACAACCTTTTCCCGGGGCACGTCTTCATAGGGGATGCGGCTGAGCAGGTCGGAAATGATGTTCAGGCGCGCCCGGCGCTTGTCGTTCGAGTCGGCCACCAGCCATGGCGCATAACCGGTGTCGGTCGCCTCGATCATTTCATCACGGGCCCTGGAGTAGTCATACCAGCGGCTGTAGGACTTCAGGTCCATGGGCGAAAGCTTCCAGATCTTGCGCCCGTCGGAGATGCGCTCTTCCAACCTTCGGGTCTGCTCTTCCTGGCTGACGTTCAGCCAGTATTTGAGCAGGATCACCCCCGAATCGACGATCGCCCGCTCCACCAGCGGCACGGTCTGGAGAAACTTCTCGACCTGCTTGTCGGTGCAGAAGCCCATCACCCGCTCGACCCCGGCGCGGTTGTACCAACTGCGGTCGAAGATCACCACCTCACCGCCCGCCGGCAGATGCGGCAGGTAGCGCTGGATGTACATCTGGCTCTTCTCGCGGTCGGTCGGCGCCGGCAGCGCGATCACGCGAAACACCCGCGGGCTCACCCGGTCGGTGATCGCCTTGATCGTCCCGCCCTTCCCCGCCCCGTCACGGCCCTCGAAAATGATGCAGACCTTGATGCCCTTGGCCGTCACCCACTCCTGCATCTTCACCAGCTCGACATGCAGGCGGCGCAGTTCGGCCAGGTAGTCCTTGTTCGACAGCTTCGTCTTTTCGCCCGTCCTGCCCTTTTCGACGTCCTTCTTCTTGCTTTTCGCCATGGCCAAACCTCACGGATTGAAATGGCTGCCGGAAGAGGCCGGCGGCCTTTGACCTTGAACAGGAAAGTTTAGTCAGTTATCGCGAAAGGCAAGCCCGCGTACGGCCGGCTTTCTTCGGCGCAAACAAAAAGCCCCGTAGCTTCTCAGCTACGGGGCTTTTCAAATAATGGCGGAGAGATAGGGATTCGAACCCTAGGTACCCGCGAAGGTACAACGGATTTCGAATCCGTCCCATTCGGCCACTCTGGCATCTCTCCAACGGCGCGCATCATAACAACACTTTTGCCGGAAGCGAACCCCCTGACGCAAATTTTTTCCGTGCTATCAGATGCTTGCGTCGGTTAAAGCGGTACGCCCAGACGGTTGGCCACTTCTTCGTAGGCTTCGATGACGTCACCGAGGCCTTGGCGGAAGCGGTCCTTGTCCATTTTCTTCTTGGTGTCCTTGTCCCACAGACGGCAGCCGTCCGGGCTGAATTCGTCGCCCAGGACGATGGAGCCGTCGCTGAACACGCCGAATTCAAGCTTGAAGTCCACCAGCAGCAGGCCGGCGTCGTCGAAGAGTTTGCTCAGGACGTCGTTGACCTTCAGGGACAGTTCCTTCATGCGCGCCAGTTGCTCGGCGGTGCCCCAGCCGAACGCCACGACGTGGGATTCGTTGATGAACGGGTCGCCCTTGGCGTCGTCCTTCAGGAACAGTTCGAAGGTGTAAGGGTTGAGCTTCATGCCCTCTTCGACGCCCAGGCGCTTGACCAGGCTGCCGGCGGCGTAGTTACGCACGACGCACTCGACCGGGATCATGTCGAGTTTCTTCACCAGGCACTCGTTGTCGCCCAGCAGCTTGTCGAATTGGGTCGGGATGCCGGCCGCTTCGAGCTTCTGCATGATGAAGGCGTTGAACTTGTTGTTCACCATGCCCTTGCGGTCGAGCTGTTCGATGCGCTT
>NZ_JBIVHR010000045.1:0-48993 GCF_044749305.1 Pseudomonas sp. NPDC089534
GGTCGGCACCGGCCCGTTCGTCTTCCAGCGCTACAACAAGGATGCGCAGGTGCGCTTCAAGGCCAACCCGGACTACTTCCGCGGCAAGCCGCCGGCCGATGCCCTGATCCTGGCGATCGCCACCGACAACAACGTGCGCCTGCAGAAGCTCAAGGCCAACGAATGCCAGATCGCGCTGTACCCCAAGCCCGACGACATTCCGAGCATCAAGAAGGACGACAAGCTGAAAGTCGCCGAACTGGATGCGATGACCGTCTCCTACGTGTCGATGAACACCCAGCACAAGTACATGAGCGACGTGCGGGTGCGCAAAGCCATCGACATCGCCTTCGACAAGGAAGCCTACGTCGATGCGCTGTTCGGCAAGGGCAACGCGACCGTGGCGGTCAACCCGTACCCGCCGACCCTGCTGGGCTACAACCATGAAATGAAAAACCCGCCCCGCGACCTCGACAAGGCCCGCGCCCTGCTCAAGGAAGCCGGCGTGCCGGAAGGCACCGTGTTCACCCTGTTCACCCGCAACGGCGGCGGCCCGACCAACCCGAACCCGATGCTCGGCGCGCAGATGATGCAGGCCGACCTGGCCAAGATCGGCCTCAAGATCGACATCCGCGTGATGGAATGGGGCGAAATGCTCAAACGCGCCAAAAGCGGCGAGCACGACATGGTGTCGGCCGGATGGGCGGGCGACAACGGCGACCCGGACAACTTCCTGACGCCTATGCTCAGTTGCGAGGCCGCCAAGAACGGCGAAAACTACTCGCGCTGGTGCAACGAAAAATTCCAGGCGCTGCTGGACCATGCACGGGCTAAAGTAGATCCGGCCGAACGGGCCAAGCTGTACGAACAGGCCCAGGTGCTGTTCAACCAGGACCAACCGTGGATCAGCATGGCCCACACCCGGATGTTCACGGCCATGCGCAACAACGTAGAGGGCTACTACATCAGCCCTCTGACCACCAATAACTTCGCCACCACCCAGGTGAAGTAGATAAGAGACTCCCGGCCTCCCTGAACCCAGGGAAGCCGGGCACGCCTAACCGGCTGATGAGGTACCACACAAGATGTTAAGTTTTATTGCCCGCCGACTGGGATTGCTGATCCCCACGTTTTTCGGCATCACCTTGCTGACTTTCGCGTTGATTCGCATGATTCCCGGCGACCCCGTGGAAGTGATGATGGGCGAACGTCGGGTCGACCCCGAAATGCACGCTCAGGCAATGGAACGCCTCGGTCTGAACAAACCGCTGTATGCCCAGTACCTGGACTACATCGGCAAGCTCGCCCACGGCGACCTCGGTGAATCCCTGCGCACCCGAGAGAGCGTCTGGAGCGAGTTCACGCAACTGTTTCCGGCCACCTTCGAACTGTCGATGGCAGCCCTGCTCTTCGCCGGCGTCTTCGGCCTGCTGGCCGGCGTGATCGCCGCCCTGAAGCGAGGCTCCCTGTTCGACCACGGCGTGATGGGCATCTCCCTGACGGGTTACTCGATGCCCATCTTCTGGTGGGGCCTGATCCTCATCATGTTCTTCTCGGTCAGCCTGGGCTGGACACCGGTCTCCGGCCAGAACGACCTGCTGATCGACGTCGAGCGCAAGACCCATTTCATGCTGATCGACACCTGGCTCAGCGATGAACCGGGCGCCCTGCTCGACTACCTGCATCACCTGATCCTGCCCGCCATCGTGCTGGGCACCATTCCGCTGGCGGTGATCGCCCGGATGACCCGCTCGTCGATGCTCGAAGTGCTGCGCGAAGACTACATCCGCACCGCCAAGGCCAAGGGCCTGTCGCCGGCGCGCGTGGTGTTCGTCCACGGCCTGCGCAACGCGCTGATCCCGGTGCTGACCGTGGTCGGCCTGCAAGTCGGCACCCTGCTGGCCGGCGCCGTGCTGACCGAAACGATCTTCTCCTGGCCCGGCATCGGCAAATGGCTGATCGAAGCCATCGGCGCCCGTGACTATCCGGTCGTGCAGAACGGCATCCTGCTGATTGCCTGCATTGTGATTCTGGTCAACTTCGTGGTGGACATCCTCTACGGCTTCGCCAACCCACGCATTCGTCACCAGCGCTGAGGTCAATACCCATGAGCACTCAAACTTCCTCAGTAGCCACCGCCGCCTCCGCCGTGGACCAAAGCCTGCTGTACCCGTCGCCCTACAAGGAATTCTGGCAGGCGTTCGCCAAGAACAAGGGCGCGGTCGCCGGCCTGATGTTCTTCGCCCTGATCGTGTTCTGCGCGATCTTTGCCCCGTGGGTGGCGCCGCACAACCCGAGCGAACAGTACCGCGACTTCCTGCTGACCCCGCCGGTCTGGCTCGAAGGCGGGCAATGGCAGTTCCTGCTCGGCACCGACGAGCTGGGCCGCGACCTGCTTTCGCGCCTGATCCAGGGCTCGCGCCTGTCGCTGCTGATCGGCCTGTCCTCGGTGGTGATGTCGCTGATCCCGGGCATCCTCATGGGGCTGCTGGCCGGTTTCTTCCCCAAGATCCTCGGCCCGACCATCATGCGCCTGATGGACATCATGCTGGCCCTGCCGTCGCTGCTGCTGGCCGTGGCGATCGTCGCCATCCTCGGCCCAGGCCTGATCAACACCGTGATCGCCATCGCCGTGGTGTCCCTGCCGTCCTACGTGCGCCTGACCCGCGCCGCCGTGATGGGCGAGCTGAACCGCGACTACGTGACCGCCGCCCGCCTGGCCGGCGCCGGCCTGCCGCGCCTGATGTTCATCACCGTGCTGCCCAACTGCATGGCGCCGCTGATCGTGCAGGCGACCCTGAGCTTCTCCTCGGCGATCCTCGACGCCGCCGCCCTGGGCTTCCTGGGCCTGGGCGTGCAGCCGCCGACCCCTGAGTGGGGCACCATGCTGGCCTCGGCCCGCGACTACATCGAACGCGCCTGGTGGGTGGTGAGCCTGCCTGGCCTGACCATTTTGCTCAGCGTGCTGGCAATCAACCTGATGGGCGACGGCCTGCGCGACGCGCTGGATCCGAAACTCAAGAACGCCGCCTGAGGAGATTCCCATGTCACTGTTAGAAATCAAGAATCTCAACGTCCGGTTCGGCGACAAGAACGCCACCCCGGTGGTCGACGGCCTCGACCTGAAAGTGGACAAGGGCGAGGTGCTGGCCATCGTCGGCGAGTCCGGTTCCGGCAAGTCCGTGACCATGATGGCGCTGATGGGCCTGATCGAGCATCCGGGGATCGTCACCGCCGACGCCCTGAGCTTCGACGGCAAGGACATGCTCAAGCTGAGCAACCGCCAGCGCCGGCAGATCGTCGGCAAGGACCTGTCGATGGTCTTCCAGGATCCGATGACCGCGCTCAACCCGAGCTACACCGTCGGCTTCCAGATCGAGGAAGTGCTGCGCCTGCACCTGAAGATGTCCGGCAAGGCCGCCCGCAAGCGCGCCATCGAACTGCTGGAGAAGGTCGAGATCCCGGCCGCCGCCAGCCGCATGGACGCCTATCCGCACCAACTGTCCGGCGGCATGAGCCAGCGGGTGGCGATCGCCATGGCCATCGCCGGCGAGCCGAAACTGCTGATCGCCGACGAACCGACCACCGCGCTGGACGTGACGATCCAGGCGCAGATCATGGATCTGCTGCTGGCGCTGCAGAAAGAGCAGAACATGGGCCTGGTGCTGATCACTCACGACCTCGCCGTCGTGGCCGAAACCGCCCAGCGCGTGTGCGTGATGTACGCCGGCCAAGCGGTGGAGGTCGGCCAGGTGCCGCAACTGTTCGACATCCCGGCGCACCCGTACAGCGAAGCGCTGCTCAAGGCGATCCCGGAGCACAGCCTGGGCGCCGAGCGCCTGGCGACCCTGCCGGGCATCGTGCCGGGCCGCTACGACCGTCCGCAGGGCTGCCTGCTGTCGCCGCGCTGCCCGTACGTGCAAGAGAGCTGCCGCGCGCAGCGCCCTGCCCTTGACCCGAAAACCCACAGCCTCGCCCGCTGCTTCTACCCGCTGAACCAGGAGGTGGCGTAATGGCCGTCGTACTCACCGCCCGTGACCTGACCCGTCACTACGAGGTCTCCCGCGGCCTGTTCAAGGGCCATGCGACCGTGCGCGCCCTCAACGGCGTGTCGTTCGAGCTGGAGGCCGGCAAGACCCTCGCCGTGGTGGGCGAGTCGGGCTGCGGCAAGTCCACCCTGGCCCGGGCCCTGACCCTGATCGAAGAGCCGTCGACCGGCTCCCTGAAGATCGCCGGCCAGGAAGTCGCCGGCGCCGACAAGGCCCAGCGCAAGCAACTGCGCAAAGACGTGCAGATGGTGTTCCAGAGCCCTTACGCGTCGCTGAACCCGCGCCAGAAGATCGGCGACCAACTGGCCGAGCCGCTGCTGATCAACACCAACCTGTCGGCCACCGAGCGTCGCGAGAAAGTCCAGGCGATGATGAAACAGGTCGGCCTGCGCCCCGAGCACTACCAGCGCTATCCGCACATGTTCTCCGGCGGCCAGCGCCAGCGGATCGCCCTGGCCCGGGCGATGATGCTGCAACCGAAGGTGCTGGTGGCGGACGAGCCGACGTCGGCGCTGGACGTGTCGATCCAGGCCCAGGTGCTGAACCTGTTCATGGACCTGCAGCAGGAATTCAACACCGCCTACGTGTTCATTTCCCACAACCTGGCGGTGGTGCGCCACGTCGCCGACCAGGTGCTGGTGATGTACCTCGGCCGCCCGGTGGAAATGGGCCCGAAAGAGGACATCTACACCCGTCCCCTGCACCCGTACACCCAGGCGCTGCTGTCGGCGACCCCGGCCATCCACCCGGATCCGGACAAGCCGAAGATCAAGATCGCCGGCGAGCTGCCCAACCCGCTGAACCCGCCGCCCGGCTGCGCCTTCCACAAGCGCTGCCCGTACGCCACCGAGCGTTGCAGCAGCGAAGTGCCGGAACTGCGCAAGCTCGACACCCGGCAGGTGGCCTGCCACTACGCCGAACAGTTCCTCGACGGCGCGGCATAAGCCAAACGAACTGTGGGAGCGGGCAAGCCCGCTCCCACAGGGGATCAGCGTTCAACAAACCCCTTTTCCTCCGATTGCGCATCAGTCGGGAGAAAAGGGGTTTTCTTTTGCCTGCGACCTACGTCTGGCTGTCGCCTTCGTCCGGATCGTCGCTGTCCGGCTCGTCGGTGGTCGAATCGTCATCGTCGGCGCTGCCGCCCTGGCCCTGGTCGCCGGGTTCGGACTCGGACTTGGCGAGCATCAGGCCGCTGTGTCCGGCCTGCCCGCTGAACGCCTGGGTATCGTGATCCTCGCATTCGGCCCAGGCCGCCGCAGTGCCGAGGGACAGCATCACCATCACTTTCAACAGCAGCAAAACGCGTAGCAACCTGCTCTTCATAGCCGATTCCATCCCTTTTTCAGGTGAAACAACAGTGCCGGACTGGCGCTCTGTGAAATCTAGTTCCGGTCAGCCGGGTTCTCCATATGGGACGCTGACGGCCTGGCTAAATTGCCCTGGCGCCGAAGACCGCTTTGAAATAAGCGTTATGCCGAAAAACGCTTATGCCTGCCTTTGCGGCAGCGCGCCTGCTTGCGATGGCGGTCATCCCGTCGCTCAAGGGGCGCCTGACACGCCGTCATCGCGAGCAGGCGCGCTCCCACAGGAAACCGGCAGGCAACAAAAAACCCCGCGGCTTTCGCAGCGGGGTTTCGGGTGCATCGCTCAGCGCTTAGTGATGCTCACGGGTCGCGCGGAACTTCACGTCCGGCCAGCGCTCTTCCATCAGCGCCAGGTTGACCCGCGTCGGGGCGAGGTAGGTCAGGTGACCGCCGCCGTCCAGCGCCAGGTTCTCCACGGCCTTGTTGGAGAATTCCTCAAGCTTCTTCTTGTCGCCGCATTCGATCCAGCGCGCGGAGTACACGGTGATCGGCTCGTAGGAGCATTCGACCTTGTATTCCTCCTTCAGGCGGCTGGCGACCACATCGAACTGCAGCACACCGACGGCGCCGAGGATGATGTCGTTGCTGCGCTCGGGGAAGAACACCTGGGTCGCGCCCTCTTCGGCCAGTTGCTGCAGGCCCTGGCGCAGCTGCTTGGATTTCAGCGGATCCTTCAGGCGCACGCGGCGGAACAGTTCCGGGGCGAAGTGCGGGATGCCGGTGAAGCCCAGGCTCTCGCCCTCGCTGAAGGTGTCGCCGATCTGGATGGTGCCGTGGTTGTGCAGGCCGATGATGTCGCCGGCGTACGCCTCTTCCAGCTGCTCACGCTCGGAGGAGAAGAACGTCAGGGCGTCGCCGATGCGCACGTCCTTGCCGGTGCGCACGTGGCGCATCTTCATGCCCTTCTCGTATTTGCCGGAGCAGATGCGCATGAAGGCGATGCGGTCGCGGTGCTTGGGATCCATGTTCGCCTGGATCTTGAAGATGAAGCCCGAGAACTTCTCCTCCACCGGCTCCACGGTGCGCTCGTGGGCCACCCGCGGCAGCGGGCGCGGGGCCCAGTCCACCACGGCGTCGAGCACATGGTCGACCCCGAAGTTGCCCAGCGCGGTGCCGAAGAACACCGGGGTCAGCTGACCGTCGATGAACTCCTGCTGGTTGAACTCGTGGCAGGCGCCCTGCACCAGTTCGAGCTGCTCCAGGAACCGGTCGTACTCGTCGCCCAGGTGCGCGCGGGCTTCCGGCGAGTCGAGCTTCTCGATGATCTTGGTTTCGGTGCGCTCGTGGCCGTGGCCCGGGGTGTAGACGATGATGTAGTCGCCGGCCAGGTGGTACACGCCCTTGAAGTCGCGGTAGCAGCCGATCGGCCAGGTGATCGGCGCGGCCTTGATCTTGAGGACGGCCTCGATCTCGTCGAGCAGCTCGATCGGGTCGCGGATGTCGCGGTCGAGTTTGTTGATGAAGCTGACGATCGGCGTGTCGCGCAGACGGCAGACATCCATCAGGGCGATGGTGCGCGGCTCCACGCCCTTACCGCCGTCGAGCACCATCAGCGCCGAGTCCACCGCGGTCAGGGTGCGGTAGGTGTCTTCGGAGAAGTCTTCGTGGCCCGGGGTGTCGAGCAGGTTGATCATGTGTTCGCGGTACGGGAACTGCATGACCGACGTGGTGATGGAAATGCCCCGCTGCTTCTCCATCTCCATCCAGTCGGATGTCGCATGGCGATCGGATTTGCGGGACTTCACCGTACCGGCCACCGCAATCGCCTTGCCCATCAGCAAGAGCTTTTCGGTGATGGTGGTTTTACCGGCATCGGGGTGGGAAATAATGGCGAAAGTGCGGCGTTTCGCGACTTCGGCGGCCTGTCTGGTCATGGGAAATCGCCTGGCGGGGATTCAAAAAGGGCGGCGATTATAGCCCAACTCGCTTCAATATCCGAACCGTTGAGCGCATCCGAAATGGCCAAATGCTGTCTCGCCGGGGAACCTTTCAAAGCGCGCGCACGTCCACTCCCCTGTCACGCCCTCTCGCAAGGGCCTGAGAATCCGGCAAGTCGGCCCTGCGGGGCCGCGCTCATGGCTCGCTTCCGGCACGTCTTGGCGTAACGGAAAACAGCCGCTTCTCGCGACCGCCGCTCCGGCAGCCAAGTATGGCATTGCCGCACGGGACAGCGGTCGCCGACTGGAAAAGGAGTCCGCCTGTGGCTATCCGCTATGGCAAAGGGCTGACGGGAGGTGCGGTGGCGATCGCCCTCCTGGCCCTGCTGATCCACTGGATCGGCATCGACACGATCCAACGCTACCGCGACGATCTGCTGTTCTACCTGCAAGCCCACCTGGTGCTTGTCCTCGTCTCCATGCTGGCCGCCCTGACCGTGGGCATTCCCTCCGGCATCCTCCTCAGCCGCCCGGCCATGCTCGGCCGCGCCGAACGCTTCATGCAGGGCTTCAACATCGGCAACACCGTGCCGCCGCTGGCCGTGCTCGCGATTGCCCTGGGGATTCTCGGCATCGGCAGCGGCCCGGCGATCTTCGCCCTGTTCCTCGCCTCCCTGCTGCCTATCGTGCGCAACACTTATGAAGGCCTGAAAAACGTCCAGGGTTCATTGAAGGAAGCCGCCACCGGCATCGGCATGACCCCGCGCCAGGTGCTGTGGCAGGTCGAACTGCCCAACGCCGTACCGATCATCGTCGGCGGCGTGCGGGTGGCGCTGGCGATCAACGTCGGCACCGCGCCGCTGGCGTTCCTGATCGGCGCCAACAGCCTCGGCAGCCTGATCTTCCCCGGCATCGCCCTGAACAATCAGCCGCAACTGCTGCTCGGCGCCGCGTGCACCGCGCTGCTGGCCCTGCTGCTCGACGGCGCGGTCACCCTCGCCAGCCGCCTCTGGCTGGAACGCGGTCTGCGCCCGTCCTAAGGCTCCCGGAAGGAAAACCCATGAAACGACTTAGCTTGATCTTAGGCTGTGTCCTGCTGTTCGCAGGATTTGCCCAAGCCGCCGACAAACCGGTGATCCGCATCGGCGCCCGGGTGTTCACCGAACAGACCCTGCTGGCGGAAATCACTTCGCAATACCTGCGCAGCAAAGGCTACGACACGCAGGTCACCGGCGGACTGGGCAGCAACCTGGCCCGCAGCGCCCACGAAAGCGGGCAGCTGGACCTGCTCTGGGAGTACACCGGCGTGTCGCTGGTGGCCTACAACCATGTCGCCGAGAAACTCGACAGCGAACAGTCCTACGCACGGGTGAAAGAACTCGACGCGAAAAAGGGACTGGTCTGGCTCGCACCGTCGAAATTCAGCAACACCTACGCCCTCGCCCTGCCCGCCGACATAGCTGCGCAATACCCGCAGATCCGCAGCATCAGCCAGTTGAACGACGCGCTGCGCGCCGAAGCCAAGACGAATCATCTGGTGGCGCTGGACACCGAGTTCGCCAACCGCTCCGACGGTCTGGACGGCATGGTCAAACGCTACGGCATGAACCTGACGCGCAAAAACATCCGGCAGATGGATGCCGGCCTCGTTTATACGGCGCTGCGCAACGGCCAGGTGTTCGCCGGCCTGGTCTACACCACCGACGGTCGCCTCAACGCGTTCGGCCTGACGCTGCTGGAAGACGACAAGCATTACTTCCCGGACTACACCGCCGCGCCCGTGGTGCGCCAGGCCTTTCTCGACGCGCACCCGCAGCTGGCCGAACAGCTCAAGCCCCTGGCCGGACTGTTCGACGACGACACCATGCGCCGGCTCAACGCGCGGGTCGATGTCGATCATGAAAGCCCGTCGACCGTGGCCGCCGATTTCCTGCGCCGGCACCCGCTCAACTAAGGAGGAAAAGCCATGGAATTGCTGAACGCCTTTTCCCATCTCGACTGGCCGCAGGTGATGCGCCTGACCTGGCAGCACATCGCGCTGGTGGGGGTCGCCGTCAGTCTCGCCATTCTCGTCGGCGTGCCCCTGGGTATCCTGATGACCCGTTTCGAGAGCCTCGCAGGCCCCTTGCAGGCCAGCGCCACCGTGCTGCTGACCGTGCCGTCGATTGCGCTGTTCGGCCTGCTGCTGCCGTTCTATTCGAAGTTCGGCCAGGGTCTCGGGCCGCTGCCCGCCATCACCGCCGTGTTCCTTTATTCGCTGCTGCCGATCATGCGCAACACCTACCTGGCGCTGACCGGCGTGGAGCCCGGCATCCGCGAGGCCGCACGCGGCATCGGCATGACCTTCGGCCAGCGCCTGCGCATGGTCGAACTGCCGATCGCGGTGCCGGTGATCCTCGCCGGCGTGCGCACCGCCGTGGTGATGAACATCGGCGTGATGACCATCGCCGCCACCATCGGCGCCGGCGGCCTCGGCGTGCTGATCCTCGCCGCCATCAGCCGCAGCGACATGCCGATGCTGATCGTCGGCGCGCTGCTGGTCAGCCTGCTGGCCATTTTCGCCGACCTGATCCTGCAAGCGCTGCAACGCGCGCTGACACCAAAAGGACTCCTCAAATGATCGAACTCCAGAACCTCGGCAAGACCTTCCAAAGCAACGGCAAAGACGTCAAGGCCGTGGATTCGGTGAGCCTGACCGTCAACGAAGGCGAAATCTGCGTGTTCCTCGGGCCGTCCGGCTGCGGCAAGAGCACCACCCTGAAAATGATCAACCGCCTGATCGAGCCGACCACCGGCAAGATCCTGATCAACGGCGAGGACACCACGGCCCTCGACGAAGTGACCCTGCGCCGCAACATTGGCTACGTGATCCAGCAGATCGGCCTGTTCCCGAACATGACCATCGAGGAAAACATCGTGGTGGTGCCGAAACTGCTCGGCTGGGACAAACAGAAATGCCACGACCGCGCCCGCGAACTGATGAACATGATCAAGCTGGAACCCAAGCAGTACCTGCACCGCTACCCCCGCGAGCTGTCCGGCGGCCAGCAGCAGCGGATCGGCGTGATCCGCGCGCTGGCGGCGGATGCGCCGGTGCTGCTGATGGACGAACCGTTCGGCGCGGTCGACCCGATCAACCGCGAGATGATCCAGAACGAGTTCTTCGAGATGCAGCGGGCGCTGAACAAGACCGTGATCATGGTCAGCCACGACATCGACGAAGCGATCAAGCTGGGCGACAAGATTGCGATCTTCCGCGCCGGCAAACTGTTGCAGATCGATCACCCCGACACCCTGCTCGCGCACCCGGCGGACGACTTCGTCAGCCATTTCGTCGGCCAGGACAGCACCCTCAAGCGCTTGCTACTGGTGAAGGCCGAAGACGCGGCGGACAACGCGCCGTCGGTGAGCCCCGAGACGCCGGTGGCCGATGCGCTGGAACTGATGGACGAACATGACCGCCGCCATGTGGTGGTCACCTGCGCCGAGAACAAGGCGCTGGGCTACGTGCGCCGCCGCGACCTGCACCGCCAGGCCGGCGCCTGCGGGCAGTTCCTGCGCGAGTTCAACGCCACGGCGGCCTATGACGAGCACTTGCGGATCCTGCTGTCGCGCATGTACGAGTTCAACCGCGCGTGGCTGCCGGTGCTGGACGCCGAGCGGGTGTTTCTTGGCGAAGTGACGCAGGAATCGATTGCGGCTTATCTGAGTTCGGGTCGATCGCGCGGAATGAAAACCAATATTGTGTCACCGGCCGAAGTGGTGATTGCCTGATAACAAGGGGCTGTCTGACAGCCCCGTTTACACTGTCTCTTCAGTCCTTTATCAATCGGTCGCCGGTTTGCACCAAATGATGGCATATGAATATCATCCTCTATCGACCGATTAAAAAACGCTTCTCAAGGAAGGATCAAAAGGATGATGCAGTGATCGATCAAATTGTGGCGCTGAACGCATTACGTAAAGAACTCCCCGATGCCGTTGGCTGGACGACCTTGGGCCCTTATCTGTTTCATGCACCGGCCGAGATGGTCGAGGGCGAAAATCGTTATGTTTGCACCCATATCGCCATTTACAACGAATCAAATACGACCCTGACAAGTCTGAAGGTCCTGTATCGAGGCAACTTTCAATTCACGCCCAGGATTGTCTACTCTCGCCACGAAGCCAAAGTCAAATGGCAACACAATGCGCAAGACAAGGAACTCATTCTCACTGACATCCCTCCCAACGAAACGGTTGAAATATCGATCTACAATCCGTTGGAGTTTGATGTAGTACAGGTCTTGGTGAATGGTAAAAAAATCACCGACTTCATGACCCGCAGAGCGCTAGCAAAAGCCTATCCGATGCCACTGCGATGGCGTATCGCTTTGCCGCTGATGATCACTACGGCGCTGTGCCTACTGTCATTCCTCAGCTGGCAAACGTACAACATCGTCAAGAGCAACAGCGATTACGATCTTCTTTCTACCGTGCCAAAGGGTTTTTCCAGCTGCCGACCGTATGTGTTCGACAACCCACCAGACGGCTCAGGTGAGAAAAAGCTTGAACGCCTCTTGAAGCAGGAGAACGCATGGCTGAACTTCATATTGGCGATGAACAACGCCACTGACTCAAGTGAACTGCATCTCAAGGACCGGGTGGTGCTCTGCAAAGCAGTCGATAAACCAGAAAATTAAGCTCTGCACTTGAAATACTGAGCAGCGAAGTGAAGCAATCTGTCAGACGGCGTCCGAATTTCGACTGGTATCCGGCCTCAACCTGACAGATTTACTCAATTCAGCAAGGTGAAAAAAAATATCAACAGTCGCGTCAGTTGATATTACTCAGCCGCTCCTTTCAAGCAAGCCAACTCCCCCCCATACCGCCCACTTGCCGCCAACGTCGCCGAAGTTGCAGCCATCGTACTTATCGACGATCTGGCGCGCAAAAGCTTCGAACGTGCAGCTATTTTTAACACTTCGAAATTTCCGGGGAACATCTGGCCGTCATCTCGGTCGGCTACAAAGAGCGATACCGACGACGTACGTCAGAAGCGTGCAAAAACGCGACATTTTTAGTTGATCTCAGGCCCCCCACGCCCTAAAGTTCGCGCCGAACGTCCATGCTGGAAACGATCCATCCGGCTCAAGTACTGACGACGAGACAGCAAGGCCAAGGGAAAGAAAGCTGCATTTCCCATGGCCTTTTTGCTTTCGGCGACATGCCTTGGGAAGTAGGCGAACCAAAGTGGGGATACGGAGGACGTTCATTGCACCCATTGTTTTCACGAGTTTGCCCATAGGAGCTCCCAGGTATGTCGATCCAGGTCGAAGACTATTTCGCGCGCGAAACCTTTCAGAAGATGAAGGCGTTCGCCGACAAGCAGGAAACCCCGTTCGTGGTGATCGACACCGCGATGATCGCCCAGGCCTACGATGACCTGCGCGCCGGTTTCGAATTCGCCAAGGTCTACTACGCGGTCAAGGCCAACCCGGCCGTCGAGATCATCGACGTGCTCAAGGAAAAGGGTTCGAGCTTCGACATCGCCTCCATCTACGAGCTGGACAAAGTGCTGGGCCGCGGCGTGCGCCCGGACCAGATCAGCTACGGCAACACCATCAAGAAGTCCAAGGACATCCGCTACTTCTATGAGAAGGGCGTGCGTCTGTTCGCCACCGACTCGGAAGCCGACCTGCGCAACATCGCCAAGGCCGCGCCGGGCGCCAAAGTCTACGTGCGCATCCTGACCGAAGGCTCGACTACCGCCGACTGGCCGCTGTCGCGCAAGTTCGGCTGCCAGACCGACATGGCCATGGACCTGCTGATCCTCGCCCGCGACCTGGGCCTGGTGCCTTACGGCATCTCGTTCCACGTCGGCTCGCAGCAGCGCGACATCAGCGTGTGGGACGCCGCCATCGCCAAGGTCAAGGTGATCTTCGAGCGCCTGAAGGAAGAGGACGGCATCCACCTGAAGCTGATCAACATGGGCGGCGGCTTCCCGGCCAACTACATCACCCGCACCAACAGCCTGGAGACCTACGCCGAGGAAATCATCCGTTTCCTCAAGGAAGACTTCGGCGACGACCTGCCGGAAATCATCCTGGAGCCGGGCCGCTCGCTGATCGCCAACGCCGGCATCCTGGTCAGTGAAGTGGTGCTGGTGGCGCGCAAGTCGCGCACCGCCGTCGAGCGCTGGGTGTACACCGACGTGGGCAAGTTCTCCGGCCTGATCGAAACCATGGACGAAGCCATCAAGTTCCCGATCTGGACCGAGAAGAAAGGCGAGATGGAAGAAGTGGTCATCGCCGGCCCCACCTGCGACAGCGCCGACATCATGTACGAGAACTACAAGTACGGCCTGCCGCTGAACCTGGCGATCGGCGACCGCCTGTACTGGCTGTCGACCGGCGCGTACACCACCAGCTACAGCGCGGTGGAGTTCAACGGCTTCCCGCCGCTGAAGTCGTACTACGTGTAAGCGGCTTCATCAAGCACAAAGGCCCATGCAAATGGGCCTTTGTGTTTCACGGTTTCACCCACGCCTCCAGCTTTTCCAGCAACAGCAAAGCATCCTTGGCGACCTCCAGGGCCGTTCCCGCTCTGGAATTCAGGTTCCCCAAGGTGTTCATGTCCGTTGTCTTGCCCAGCTCTTCCTTCACGGCATCGATGCGTACGGTCACCTCCCCGATCGAGAACCCCATTTGGGTGTTCAGCGGAATGAAATCATCGAACAGCCCCGTCACGTCGGCCTGATACTCTGCGCCCCTGACCAAGGGATCCGAAGAAGAGAAGCGGGTATCCCATTGCGGTGTGGTTTCGCTCCCCCTGAACAGTTCCTCGGCGACAGTGGGGGCTGAATGACAGGCACAGGATTGCCAACCCATTATTTTCGTGAACACCGCCTTCAGGCCGAATGAATCGTCATACGTCACTTGCGTCGCCAGCCTGATCGAAAACAGGTCTGAACCCGGGCCATAGAAGCGAGACGCCAACTCATTGACCAACCCTTTGACGCTGGTCGGCGGGAGCACACTCCACTTCCCCGCACGAAACAATGTGTATTCATGCAGATCAATGTTGGCGAGCGGTTCATTCCTGGATGTCCGCCGAGTGATGTCCAGGGACTCGCTCGCGAATGTCTCCAAATCCGCTACGCAGGCCCTGAGCTTTTTGGCCGAATCGCCAATGAGGCGCAGATTCGACCCAATGTGCCCCTGGAGAAACCCCGCCCTGTTCAGGCGCGTATCCCACATCAACTCCGCCCGTTGATGGCCGCTCTTTCTGCGCCTTTCAAACACCAGGCCGGCCTTATCGTAAAGCGGCACCAACGTGCCCAGCAGGCGGAGATAGCGATCCAACAGCATTCGCTGCTGCGCGGAAAACTCATAGTCGATTGAATTATTCATATCCCTGAAAGAGGAGATGGATCAGCGTCCATCTCCTCGACTCCTTATAACCGCTGAATGGTATTCAAGTACTTGATGACGACATCCATACAGGCCAACGCCGTTTCAGCGCGCTCCTCGACCGGCAGCGAACCGTCTTGTTTGAGGCTGCCCGAAAAGCCTTCGAAATCAGCGATCAGTCGCGCAAACTCATCCACATACTTCCAGCGATGGTCATCCAGCTCATCCAGGGTCGACACCAGCTCGATCTTTCCATCGATCTGGGCAATGTCCTTGACGATTTTCTGTGCTCGATCCCGCAGTTCGCCAGCCCTCGTCTTCAACTGCTCGTATGCCGCCAGCATGTTGAGAAACGAAATGGCCTCCCCGATGCCCGCGATCAATTTCTTCAGCGTATCGATCGCCAGCATCGCAACCTGCACCTGGGGTGGCGCCAGCCCCAACGCCTTCAGGTTTTCCAGCGACAGCTTGGCCTCCTCACCGATCTTTTCGATGCCTGCCTTGGCGATCGCATCGATGGCTTGCGAAATCTCCTTCATCTGCGCGTCAAGTTCCGTGACATTCTCGACAGCCTTGACTCTCAGCGCTTCCTTGGTGATTCGCTCCTGCTGCAGCCCATCGACCGCCTGCTTCGAAAATTCCCTGTCATAGGGGGTGCGAATGCCGGCGAGGACACTTTTGAAATCTTCGGTCTGTTTCTGCACTCTAGCGAAGACAGCTTTCAGTTCGGCTTCCATGTCCTCCCGGACTTCATCCGCATCTTCCGGATACTCAAGCTCAGCCTGATAGCCCTTCAGCCTTTTCTGCGCCGGTTCCAGAAAGAGGATGTTCGTCTGGGCATGGCCGCGCAGGTCAACCGTGCTGCCGTTGACTGCGCCCGACAGCCCTTTCATCACCGCGACAGTGCTCGGCAGGTACGCATACTGTTCGCCAAGCATCTGCGCCGTCGTGCTGGACGCCTGAACCTTTTCGTTATGACGACGCAGATCCGTCACGTTGAAAGAGGGATTGTTCGATTCATCAAATGGAGACACCACGATTGCCTTACTCCCAAAAACCAAGCCATAGCTTTCATATTCCCTGTCCGCCGCCGCAAATACCTCCAGCAACTGATCCGAACTGACTTTGATCTGTTCCCAAGGATCAATGATGCTGAGGATCTGGTTCTTGAAGCGGCGTAGAGAGGTCGCTTCCTGCAGTCCATCCACTTCCTTTACGGATGCCACGATGTAGGTGCTCAGTGCATTCCATACGAGCATGAGATTCTGGGTGGCGACTTCGGCCTCGATGGCGACGTAGCTCAGGTTCTGAAGATCGTCGCGCACCTTGTTCAGGGAGCTCAGGGTCTGGCTCTTGCTGGCCATCGTTTGGTTGTCAACCTGCTGCAACCCCTTCAGCCTATTGCGTTCGGAGCGAATCTTTTCGGCCTTGACGCCCTGGTAGATACCAAGGATCAGTCCACCGATATTAAGTGTCGCCGCCGCCTTGATCGCTTCCTGCACCAATTGGTTGTATTGCTTGTTGAGTTCGTCAATTTCCAGGGAGCGCTGATCGATTCTGTCTTGCAGTGCCTGAATATCGGCCTGGTAGGTGTTCTTCGACACAAACTCCAACCGCAACTTAATCTCTGGCAAGACACTTTCTCGCATGTCCTTGCCAAAGGAGTCCAACTCTTCGCGCACACGCTCGGCCCTCTCATGAGCGAGCCTTACCTTGGCAAGCATGTCATTGAGATAGAGCTTTATTTCCGGAACATCGCCGGAAGGCAAGTCGAGCTCCGGCAAATTCGGAATTTGCTTTTTCAGCTCAAGATACTCTTCCGGCGTATTGATATTGTGCTCTTCCAGATACCTTGAAGCCTTGAGATCCTCATAGATCTCAACAATCCCGCTACCGACCCGGATGATACTTCCCGAAAAGACTTTAAGGTCAGTGCCGGTCAACATGATCTTTTCGCGCAATGGAGACCAGCGTTTAGCATGGTTGTACGTATTGGTGAAGGTGCGCAGAAAGTCTGTGGCCTTCAGCCCTACGCCACCGTCATCACCTGAACCGTAGTTCAGGTAGGCAATCACATCCTGCAATTGGATCGGAAGAGAAAGCCCCAGCGTTTCATACTTTCTCAGGCTGATGATCTGCTCTTTCGTCAACTGGATGCCGGTTCCCCGGTTATATTCATCGCCTTCGCTCAGCGATGCATCCACGAACAACTTCGGCGCCTTGGCGGCGGCCTCTACTATTTTAGTATCCATTTGAATTCCCTTTCCCTGCCCAGACCGGGCAGCGATACAAGTTTAATTACCGCCAGCAAAGATCAAACTTTAAACTCCAGTCGATCCGTGCCACCGGCCAATCAAACCTTAGGGCAACTCAAACATAACCAACAAGCTCGCAAATGTTAAAACTGAATTCAGATCTTCAATAAATCCGACAAGACAAGAACCAGTAATGTGTCAGGCCGCAGCATTTCCTGACTGGCCCGCAGTCAAGTCGGAAAGTTTCAACTTATAGGCAATGGCCATTTCACGTATTTCAGGATGATGCGCGCTAAGCAGCGCCTCACTGCTCACCCGCAAGAAGTTTGCATTGCCTGTGGCCAGCGCCTTGCGTAGCCAGTCCAGCGCATCGTCGATCCGTCCTTCGTCCGCCAGGAGCGCCGCAAAGCTGAATTGTCCGCGGAAATCCCCACCCTCGGCCGACCGTCGATACCAGTCGCGGGCCGCATGCAAGTCCTGCGGACACGCATCGCCCGTTTCCAGATAGCGGCCCAGCAGGTTCATGGACTTGGCATGCCCCAGCCCGGCAGCGCAGCGATAGAGCGCCAGTGCTTGCGCCTGGTCTTCCTCCACCCCGCGTCCGGTGGCGAACAGATTGGCCAGGTTGTACATCGCCCAGTCCAATCCGGCATCCGCCGCGATCCGGTAATGCCGTGCGGCCAGCGCAGCGTCCGCCGCACATCCCCAACCGTGCTCATGGCAACGGCCGAGCATGTTGCGCGCCATCGCATGGCCTTGCCCCGCCGCGATCCCGAACCAGCGAACCGCCAGCGGCAGGTCCAGGGCGATGCCATGGCCGTCGAGCAGGATCTGCCCGAGCAATGCCTGCGCCTCCAGCACGCCTTCGCCCGCCGCCAGCAGAATCGCCTGGGCCGCGCGGGCCGGGCTTTCTTCGAGCATGGCGTTGAGCCGGTCGCCGTCGAGGACTTCCTCGCGGCGCAAGCGGAAGTCCGTCACTTACACCTCGACCCAGCGGCGCAGCAGGTTGTGGTAGGTGCCGGTGAGGCGGATCAGCGAAGGGTGATCGGGCACGTCCTGGGTGAGCTGACGGATCGCACCGTCCATTTCGAACAGCAAGGCGCGCTGGCTGTCCTCGCGCACCAGGCTCTGCGTCCAGAAGAACGACGCATAGCGCGCACCGCGGGTGACCGGGTTGACCTGGTGCAGGCTGGTGCCGGGGTACAGCACCATGTCGCCGGCGGGCAGCTTCACCCGCTGGGTGCCGTAGGTGTCCTGGATCTCCAGTTCGCCGCCGTCGTAGTCCTCCGGCTCGCTGAAGAACAGGGTGGCCGACAGGTCCGTGCGCACCCGCTCGATGCTGCCCTGGGGCTGGCGCACCGCATTGTCGATGTGGAACCCGAAGCTGCCGCCGGCGGTGTAGCAATTGATCAGCGGCGGGAACACCTTGTGCGGCAGCGCGGCGGACATGAACAGCGGGTTCTTCCACAACCGGTCCAGCATGGCCGCGCCGATTTCCTTGGCCAGCGGATGGCCTTCGGGCAGTTGCAGGTTGTGCTTGGCCTTGGCCGACTGGTAGCCGGCGGTGATTTTGCCGTCGGCCCAATCGGCCTGCTCCAGCGCCTCGCGGATGCGTTGCACTTCGTCCTTTTCGAACAGTCCGGGGATGTGCAGCAGCATGGCGATGGCACCTGATGGCAAAGAGGCGGCAATGGTATTGATTCTTATTGGCTGTGTAAAACCCGCGTGACGAACGAACCGGCAAAAACCGTAAGGCTAAATTGTAAAGAATGTAAATTCAGTGCGAATGGCAATGTTTCGCAATTGATACGAATACTTGTTTACCCTATATTCCGCCGCCTCAATCCTTGGGGAGGGGATATCTCAATGTCACGTCGACAAGTACAAATGCCGGTCAGCTCACCTCGTTTGCTCGCTTCTGCCATTGGTGTGGCGATCACCGCCAGCTCCGCAGGCCACGTGGTGTTCGCCGCCGAAAAGACCGACAGCAAGCCTTCCGGCAACGCCATCGCCCTGGACGCCACCGCCATCACCGGCGAAGCCCAGGACTCGACGTCCTACCAGGTCGAGAAAGCCTCCTCGCCCAAGTACACCGCGCCGCTGGTCGACACGCCGCGCTCGGTGACCGTGATTCCGCAACAGGTCCTCAAGGACACCGGCGCCCTGAACATGCAGGACGCGCTGCGCACCGTGCCGGGCATCACCTTCGGCGCCGGCGAAGGCGGCAACCCTCAGGGTGACCGTCCGTTCATCCGTGGCTTCGACGCCCAGGGCGACACCTACCTGGACGGCGTGCGCGACACCGGCTCCCAGAGCCGCGAAATCTTCGCCGTGGAAAACATCGAAGTCAGCAAGGGCCCGAACTCCGCCATCGGCGGCCGCGGCGCCGCCGGCGGCAGCATCAACCTGGTGAGCAAGAAGGCGCACCTGGGCAACTCGTTCGACGGCGGCTTCACCTGGGGCTCCGACCAGACCCAGCGCTACACCCTGGACGGCAACTACCAGTTCAGCGACACCGCCGCCGGCCGCCTGAACCTGATGAGCCACGAAAGCAACGTCGCCGGCCGCGACAAGGTCGACTACGACCGCTGGGGCATCGCGCCGTCCCTGGCCTTCGGCCTGGGCACCGACACCCGCGTCAACCTCGACTACTACCACCTCGAGAGCAACGACACCCCGGATTCGGGCATCCCGTACACCATCCCGAAAGCCGGTTCCGCCGCACGCACCAAGTCCAACCCGGACAAGCCCTACGCCGGCGGCGACCACAGCAACTTCTACGGTCTGGACCGCGATTTCCGCAAAGGCCGCACCGACACCGCGACCTTCGCCATCGAGCATGACCTGAACGACGCGCTGACGGTCAAGAACACCCTGCGCCACGGCACCAGCATGCAGGACTACATCCTGACCCAGCCGGACGACAGCAAGGGCAACGTCAACAACGGCAGCGTCTGGCGCCGCGCCAACACCCGCGTGAGCAACACCGAGACCACCACCAACCAGACCGACCTGTTCGGCACGTTCTACCTGGGCGGCTTCAAGAACAGCTTCTCCACCGGCGTCGAGTACACCCGCGAGGAAAGCAGCAAGTCCTCGTACAACGTCAACACCGACACCACCCCGCGCACCACCAACGTGGCCGCCAGCACCAACTGCACCCCGGCGATGATCGGCGCACCGAGCGGCTACAACTGCACCTCGCTGTCCAACCCGACGCCGAACGATCCGTGGAACGGCGCCATCTCGCGCAACTACGCCGGCACCGACACCCAGTCCGACACCTACGCGCTGTACGTGTTCGACACCCTGGAGCTGACCGAGCAGTGGCTGGTGAACATGGGCCTGCGCTACGACCACTTCGAGACCGGCTACAAGACCTACACCAACGCGGGCACCACCACCTCCAAAGGTTCCGACACCAGCGAGTTCGTCACCGGCCAGTTCGGCGTCGTCTACAAGCCGGCCGAGAACGGCAGCATCTATGCGTCCTACGCCACCTCCGCCACGCCGCCGGGCAACACCCTGGGCGAAGGCATGGAAGGCAACCCGCTGGGCGGCACGCCGGACCGCAACGGCAACCTGCTCAAGAGCGACATGGAGCCGGAAACCACCAAGAACTACGAAATCGGCACCAAGTGGGACCTGCTGAACGATCGCCTGTCGCTGACCGCCGACATCTTCCGCACCGAGAAGGAAAACGCCCGCGTCCAGGTCGACACCACCTCCTACGAAAACGCCGGCAAGACCCGCGTGCAGGGCATCGAACTGTCGGCCAGCGGCAAGATCACCGACAAGTGGCAAGTGTTCGCCGGCTACGCCTACATGGACAGCGAGCAGATCGACGGCGGCCCGCTGGGCAAGGCCAACGACGGCAACGAACTGCCCAACACGCCGAAGAACAGCGCCAGCCTGTGGACCACCTATCAGGTCACGCCGAAGCTGACCGTCGGCGGCGGTGCGTTCTATGTGGATGACGTGTTCGGCAGCGTGGCCAACACCACCATGGTCGACTCGTATGTCCGCTACGACGCGATGGCCGCCTACAAGCTGAGCAAGAACGTCGACCTGCAGCTGAACGTGCAGAACCTGACCAACGAAACCTACTACGACAAGGCCTTCTCGACCCACTTCGCCAACCAGGCGGCGGGCCGTACGGCACTGTTGAGCACCAACTTCCACTTCTGACGGCTGCAAGGCCTGCGGGAGCGAGCCTGCTCGCTCCCGCAAGGAAGACGTGGAAACGCCAATGCCCCGTTCATTCGATTGAACGGGGCATTTGTGCGTAATCAAAGAACGCTTCTCCAAGCCCACGGCATAATGCGCGCCGTGATGAGACTTTCGAACGGACAAGGCGAGTGACGTGTTGAAGAAGACCCTGTTCCAGCTGCACTGGTTTTTTGGCATCAGCGCAGGCCTGGTGCTGGCCCTGATGGGCATCACCGGTGCGGCCTATTCCTTTCAGGACGAAATCCTGCGGGCGCTGAACCCCTCGGTGCTGCAGGTGGAAAAACAGGTGGCCGGCGTCCTTCCGCCCGCCGAACTGGTGGAGCGCATCGAGGGCGCGTCGGGCAAGAAGGTCTCGATGCTCTGGGTCGAGACCGACAGCGGCACCGCCGCCCGCGTGTACTTCACTCCGCCCAAGGGCGAGCGCCGCGGCGAAATGCGCTACTTCAACCCCTACACCGCCGAATTCATGGGCGATGCCGTCGGCCAGGACTTCTTCGGCCTGATGCTGCAGCTGCACCGCTTCCTGGCCATGGGCGACACCGGCCGCAACATCACCGGCGCCTGTACCCTGATCCTGGTGTTCTTCTGCCTGTCCGGCCTGTACCTGCGCTGGCCGCGCCAGTGGAACAGCTGGCGCGTGTGGCTGACCCTGGACTGGAACAAGAAGGGCCGCAGCTTCAACTGGGACCTGCACTCGGTGGCCGGCACCTGGTGCCTGCTGGTCTATCTGCTGCTGGCGCTGACCGGGCTGTCCTGGTCCTACGAGTGGTACAACAAAGGCCTGACCAAGCTGCTGTCGGACGCCCCGCAGAACGAGCGCGTGCGCGGCGGCCGCGGCCCGGCCCCGGAAGGCCCGGCGCCGACCGCCGACTACGCGGCGATGTGGAGCAGCATCTACAGCGCCGCCGGCCCTGGCCTCTCCGCCTACAACATCCGCATGCCGCCGGTGGCCGGCCAACCGGCCACCGTGTTCTACCTGCTGGAGAGCTCGCCCCATGAGCGCGCCCTCAACCAGATCACCCTCGACCCGGCCACCGGCATCGTCAAACGGGTCGACCGCTACGCGGACAAGAGCTTCAAGGCGCAGCTGCTGACCAGCATCTACGCCCTGCACGTGGGCAGCTATTTCGGCCTCGCCGGTCGGATCATCGTGACCGTCGCCGCTGTGCTCATGCCGCTGTTCTTCATCACCGGCTGGCTGCTGTACCTGGACCGCCGGCGCAAGAAAAAACAGGTCAGGGACGCCCGCCAAGGCATCGGGCAACCGACCGGCGACGCGCCGGCGTGGCTGATCGGCTTCGCCAGCCAGAGCGGATTCGCCGAACAGCTGGCCTGGCAGACCGCCGGCCAACTGCAGGCCGCCGGACTGCCGGTGAAGGTGCAGCCGCTGGCCGACGTCAGCGAACAGGATCTGCGCGAGTCGGGCAACGCCCTGTTCGTGGTCAGCACCTTCGGCGACGGCCAGGCGCCGGACAGCGCCCGCGCCTTCGAGCGCAAGGTGCTGGGCAACGCATCGGCCCTCGACCGCCTGAACTACGCCGTGCTCGGTCTCGGCGACCGCCAGTACGAGCACTTCTGCGGCTTCGCCCGACGCCTGCACCGGTGGCTGGGCGAGCACGGCGCCAAGACCCTGTTCGCGCCGGTGGAAGTCGACGGCGGCGACCCTTACGCCCTGCGCCACTGGCAGACGCAGCTGGGCCTGATCACCGGGCAGGCGCCGGTCGACACCTGGCGCGCCCCGGACTACGAGAACTGGACGCTGGCGCGCCGCGACCTGATGAACCCCGACAGCAGCGGCGCCCCCGTCTTCCTGCTGGGCCTGACGGCACCGGGCATCGGCAGTTGGCTGGCCGGCGACCTGGTCGAGGTGCTGCCGCGCAACTGCCCGTGGGCCATCGAGCACTTCCTCGACGGCCTCGGCATCCGCGGCGAAACCACCGTCACGGTCAACGGCCTCGAAGAACCGCTGGAGCGGGCCCTGGCCACCCGCCAGTTGCCCGAACACCGGGCGCACCTGCTGGGCCTGCACGCCCAGGCGCTGATCGACGCGACCGTGCCGCTGGCGATGCGCGAATACTCGATCGCCTCGATAGCCGCCGACGGCGTGCTGGAACTGATCGTGCGCCAGGAACAGCGCGCCGACGGCAGCCTGGGCATCGGCTCCGGCTGGCTGACCGAACACGCCCCGATCGGCACCGGCATCAGTCTGCGGGTACGGCGCAACAGCGGCTTCCACCTGCCGAACGCGCCGGTGCCGATGGTTCTGCTGGGCAACGGCACCGGGCTCGCCGGGCTGCGCAGCCTGCTCAAGGCCAGGATCGCCGATGGCCAACAGCGTCAGTGGCTGCTGTTCGGCGAGCGCAACCGCGAACACGACTTCCTCTGCCGCGCGGAGCTGGAGGAGTGGTTGGTCAACGGCGATCTGGCGCGGCTGGATCTGGCGTTCTCGCGGGATCAGGCCGAGAAGGTCTACGTGCAGGATCGCTTGCGCGAAGCCGCCGAGGAACTGAAAAAGTGGCTGGCGGACGGCGCCGTGATCTACATCTGCGGCAGCCTCAAGGGCATGGCCTCGGGCGTCGACGAGGCGCTCAACGACATCCTCGGCGCCGCCGAAGTCGAACGCCTGATCGAACAGGGCCGCTACCGCCGCGACGTCTACTGACACATCTCCACTGTGGGAGCCAGCCTGCCGGCGATGGCGCCGGGCCTGTCGACTCATCGTTGACTGACCCACCGCCATCGCCAGCAGGCTCGCGCCTACAGGTGCCGCAGGGGTCAGGCCGGCTGCAGCTTCTGCTCGAACACCGCCACCCCGTTCAGATCCCGCAGCATCACGCTCATCTCGCCGCTGCGTCCGTCGATGTTCACCTCACCGAAGAACTGGAAGCCGGCGAACGGCGAGGCGTTCTGCGTCGGCGGCGCCTTCTGGAACACCACCTCCGGACCGAAGGTCTTGTCCAGCGCATTGGGCCCGAAGCTGCCGGCGTTCAACGGTCCCGCGACAAACTCCCAGAACGGCTCGAAGTCCTGGAACGCGGCGCGGTCCGGGTGGTAGTGATGGGCCGCGCAGTAATGCACGTCCGCCGTCAGGAACACGAAGTTGCGCACCTGCTGCGCCCGCAGGAAACCCAGCAGTTCGGCGATTTCCAGCTCGCGGCCCTGGGCCTGACCGGGGTCGCCGTTGGCCACCGCCTCCCAGCGCGGCACGCCGGGACTGACTTCGCCGTCGGGCACGCCGAGGCCGATGGGCATGTCGGCGGCGATCACTTTCCACTGGGCCTTCGAACTCTTGAGCCCGCGCTTGAGCCAGTCCAGTTGCTCGCGCCCGAGGAACGGCTTGGCCGCGCCGAGGTTGTCGTCGTTGGCCCCGCGGTAGCTACGCATGTCGAGCACGAACACTTCCAGCATCGGCCCGTATTTCAGCCGGCGGTAGATCCGCCCGCCGCCGTCGGCGGCCTGCAGGCGCATCGGCGCGTATTCGAGCCAGGCACGGCGGGCGCGGCCCACCAACGTGTGGATGTCCTTTTCCTGGTAGCGCTCGTCGAGCTGCTTGCCCGGCGACCAGTTGTTCACCACTTCATGGTCGTCCCACTGCCAGATCTGCGGCACCTCGGCGTTGAACCGGCGGACGTTCTCGTCCATCAGGTTGTAGCGGTAGTTGCCGCGGTATTCGTCGAGGGTTTCGGCGACCTTGCTCTTGGCTTCGCTGGTGAGGTTGCGCCAGATGCGGCCGCCCTCGGTGGTCAGCTGCGCCGGCACCGGGCCGTCGGCGTAGATGGTGTCGCCGCTGTGGATGAAGAAGTCCGGCAGCCGCAGGCGCATGGCTTCGTAGATGCGCATGCCGCCGATGTCCGGGTTGATGCCGAAGCCTTGGCCGACCGTGTCGCCGCTCCAGACGAAACGGAGGTCGCGCCGGCCCGACGGTGCGCTGCGCAGGTGGCCCAGCCACGGTTCGCTGGCGACCCCGGTGCGGGCGTCTTCGAAGTGCACGCGATAGAAAATCGCCTGGTTGGCGGGCAGGCCGGTGAGCTCGACCCGGGCGGTGAAATCGGTGCCGGCGTCGGCCAGCGCCGAGACGACGCGGCGCGGATTGCCGAAGCGGCTGCGGGTGTCCCACTCCACCACCATCTTCGCCGGGCGGTCGGTGCGGCTCCAGATCATGGCGCGGTCGCCCAGCAGGTCGCCGGACTGCACGCCGTCGGTGAGTTTCGGCCGGTCCTTGACCGAGGCGATCACGGCCGGCGCCATCCCCGGCACCAGCAATCCGGCGCCGACAACCTGCATGACCCGTCGGCGACCGAGGTCGAATTCGCTCATGGTGTTCTCCCTGAAAAAAGGAAAACTAAAGCACGCCTTCATGACCCCGGAGTGACACCCGCCCAAGGCCAAGGCGTTTACCTGTGGCGAGGGAGCTTGCTCCCGCTGGGGCGCGCAGCGGCCCCCAAAAAAAGGGTCTGCTTCGCAGCCCAGCGGGAGCAAGCTCCCTCACCACAGGCCCGCGATCAGGCGACGCCGGGCTCCACTGCCAGCTCCACCGACTCCGGCCGCTTGACCACCGCATACGCCAACGCCGTCAGCAAACTCCCCGCGACAATCGCCAGCAGATACAGCAGCGCATGGTTGATCGCGTTCGGAATCGCCATCACGAACAACCCGCCATGGGGCGCCATCAGCTTGCAGCCGAAATACATCGACAACGCACCGGTCAACGCGCCGCCGGCGATGCTCGCCGGGATCACCCGCAGCGGATCCTTGGCGGCGAACGGGATCGCCCCCTCGGAGATAAAGCACAGCCCCAGCACCAGCGCCGCCTTGCCGGCCTCGCGCTCGGTCTGGGCGAACTTGCGCCGGGCGAGGAACGTCGCGATGCCGAGGCCGATCGGCGGCACCATGCCGGCGGCCATGGTCGCGGCCATCGGCGCGTAGCTCTGGGACGCCAGCAGCCCCACCGAAAACGCATACGCGGCCTTGTTGATCGGCCCGCCGAGGTCGACGCACATCATGCCGCCCAGCAGCACGCCGAGCAGGATCGCGTTGGTGGTGCCCATGCTGTCGAGAAAATGCGTGAGCGCAGCCAGCATGCCCGCCACCGGCTTGCCGACCACGTAGATCATCACCAGCCCGGTGAACAGGCTGGCGAACAACGGGATGATCAGGATCGGCTTCAACGCCTCAAGGCTTTGCGGCAAGGCCACATAGCGGCTGATCGCTTTGGCCGTGTAGCCGGCGATGAACCCGGCGACGATCCCGCCGATGAACCCGGCCCCGAGCGTGCTCGCCAGCAGGCCGCCGATCATCCCCGGCGCCAGGCCCGGACGGTCGGCAATGGAATAGGCGATGTAGCCGGCCAGCAACGGCACCATCAGCTTGAACGCGGTCTCGCCGCCGATCTGCATCAGCGCCGCCGCCAGGGTGCCCTCCTCCTTGAACGCGGTGATGCCGAACACGAACGACAGCGCGATCATCAGGCCGCCCGCCACCACCATCGGCAACATGAACGACACACCGGTCAGCAGGTGTTTGTAGACGCCGGTCTTCTCTTGTTTCGGCGCAGCCTTTGCGTCGCCCGCGGCACTCTCCGGCTTGCCCTCGGCCAAGGCTTTCTTGAGCGTGGCTTCGGACTGCTTGAGGGCGATGCC
The DNA here is from genome assembly GCF_044749305.1 of Pseudomonas sp. NPDC089534. NCBI lineage: Bacteria > Pseudomonadati > Pseudomonadota > Gammaproteobacteria > Pseudomonadales > Pseudomonadaceae > Pseudomonas > Pseudomonas sp. NPDC089534. The sequence goes on from NZ_JBIVHR010000045.1 coordinate 26,785, forward strand.
GGTGCCGCAGCGGTAGATCCGCTTGCCGGCGAAGCGCTCGGTGGCGACTTCGATGTCCGCCGCCAGCAGCACCACGTCCGCCTCGGCGATGGCCGCCGCGCTGAGCGGGTTGCGGGCGCCGACCGAGCCCTGGGTCTCGACCTGCAGCTCGTAGCCCAGGCGCTTGGCCGCCTGCTGCAAGGCTTCGGCGGCCATGAACGTGTGGGCGACGCCGGTCGGGCACGCCGTGACGGCCACCAGGCGCGGGGCGCCCGATGCCGCAGGCACGGCTTCGGCGTGACCGGCGGCATGATCGGCGACTTGCTCGGCGGCCTCGGCGGCCCCGCGTCGCAGCACCGCTTCGACATCCTGCAACGCCTGCGCCGGCGCGATCCGGAACACCCGCTTGCCGATGAACCGGGTCATGTCCACCGGCCCCGTGGCGACCAGCAGCACCCACTCGGCCGCCTCAAGGGTGGCGGCCGACATCCGGCGCTCCGGGTGCGCGGCATCCACCACCTCGACGCTGGTGCTCCAGCCCTGGCGCTGGGCCGCCGCCTCCAGCAGGCGGGCGCACAGCACACTGGTGACCATGCCGTTCGGGCAGGCCGTGACAATGGCTAACTTCATGACAAACCCTCTTATTGTTCTGTCAGGGGACGCACGCGCACGCCCTGTTCGAGCGGCGCCAGCCGCGCCGCATCGTGGATGCCGAAACCGATCTGGGTCACCGCCAACGCGGCGATCGCCGTGGCGGTGCGCAGGGTCTGCTCAGGCGTATCGGCGCTGAGCAGGCCGTGAAGCATGCCGGCCAGCAACGAGTCGCCCGCCCCCACCGTGCTGGCCACGCTGACCTTCGGCGGCGTGGCGTGCAGGGCCGCGCCGACCGCGAACCAGCTCACGCCTTCGGCCCCGTGGGAAATCACCACATGCTCGACGCCCTGGGCGTGCAGACGGCTGGCCGCCTGCGCCTGGGCCTCGTGGGACAGCACATCGCAACCCAGCGCATCGGCCAGCTCTTCGGCGTTGGGCTTGATCAGCCACGGGTTGGCCTTGAGCGCCGCGCGCAGCGCTTCGCCGCTGGTGTCCAGCGCGACCTTCAGGCCCAAACCGTTCAGGCGCTCGATCAGCTCGCGCAGCCACTGTGCGCTCACCCCGCGCGGCAGGCTGCCGGCCACCACCACCGCATCGTGGCCCGGCGCGATCTGCACCAGACGGTCGAGCAAGGCCTGCTGCGCCACGGCGCCGACCACCGGACCCGGCCCGTTGATGTCCGTGATGCGGCCGTCGTGCTCGGCCAGCTTGATGTTGCTGCGGGTCTCGCCCGGCACGCGGATGAACGCGTCGACGAACCCGCGCCGGGCGAACAGGTTCTCGAACGCCTGCAGGTTCTCTTCGCCGAGAAACCCGCTGACCGTCAGCTGATGCCCCAGGTCGGCCAGCACCTGGGCGACGTTCACCCCTTTGCCGGCGGCGTGGCTGTGCATCTCGTCGCTGCGGTTGACTTGACCGGCCTCAAGGCGCGGCAGGCGCACCGTCAGGTCCAGCGCCGGGTTGAGGGTCAAGGTAAGAATCCTGGCCATTTACAGAGCCTCCACTAATGCGCGCACATCCTGTGCGCTGCCCACGGCAAGCGCCTGCCGGGCAAGGGTTTGCGCCTGGGTCAGGGCAAGTTCGCGGATGCGCGCCTTGACCTCGGCAATGCTGCGGCCGGACACGCTCAGCTCATCCACGCCGAGGCCGACCAGCACCGGCACCGCCAGCGGATCGGCCGCCAGCTCGCCGCACACGCCGACCCATTTGCCGTGGGCATGGGCGGCGCGCACGGTGATGTCGATCAGGTGCAGCACCGCCGGGTGCAGGCCGTCGGCCTGGGCGGAAAGGGTCGGGTGGCCGCGGTCGATGGCCAGGGTGTACTGGGTCAGGTCGTTGGTGCCGACGCTGAAGAAGTCCACCTCCCGGGCCAGCACCGGCGCCAGCAGCGCGGCGGACGGCACTTCGATCATGATCCCCAGTTGCAGGTCGGCCACCGGGATTTCCCGGCGCAGACGCTCGGTCATGTCCCGGGCCTGGCGCCATTCCTCGACGCTGCCGACCATGGGGAACATGATCCGCAGCGGACGGTCGTCGGCCGAACGCAGCAAGGCGCGCAACTGCGCTTCCATGATCTGCGGCCGCTGCAGGGTCAGGCGGATGCCGCGCACGCCGAGGAACGGGTTCTCCTCCTTGGCGATCGGCCAATAGGGCAACGGCTTGTCGCCGCCCACGTCCAGGGTGCGCACCACCAGCGGACGCCCGGCGAGGCCGTCGAGGACGCGGCGGTATTCGGCTTCTTGGGTGGCCTCGTCCGGCGCTTGCGGGTGGGCCATGAAAATCAGTTCGGTGCGCAGCAGGCCGACGCCTTCGGCGCCCTGTTCCACCGCGCTGACGACGCCGGCGCTTTCGCCGATGTTGGCGAACACCTCCACCCGGTGACCGTCGGTGGTGAGCGCCGCTTGATGGCGCTGTTCGGCGGCGGCCTTCAGGCGTTGCTCGCGGGTGTCGCGCTCTTCGGCGGCCCGTTGCAGGGTCGCGGCGTCGGCGTCCACGTGCAGGCGGCCACGCTGCCCGTCGAGCAGCAGCGGCGTGCCCGGCGCCAGCAGCAGCACCGCCGCGCCGGCGCCGACCAGCGCCGGAATGCCCAGCGCCCGGGCCACGATGGCGCTGTGGGCGGTGGCCCCGCCGCGGGCGGTGAGGATCCCCGCCACCCGCGCCGGATCGAGCCGCGCCACATCGGACGGGCCGACTTCATCCATCACCAGGATGTACGGTTGCGCCGGTTCGCTCGCGGCCTGCACGCCGCACAGTTGCGCCAGCACCCGCCGGCCGATGTCGCGCAGGTCGGCGGCGCGTTCGGCGAGCAAGGCGTCCTGCAGCGACTCCTGCTGCCTGGCCGCCGCTTCGATCACCGTCATCCACGCCGCTTCGGCGCTTTCGCCCTGCTTGAGGCGGGTGTCGACTTCGTCGGTGAGCTCCGGGTCGTCGAGCATTTCCAGGTGGGTGATGAAAATCTCGCGGATGGCCTTGGCCTGGCTGCGCTCGATCAAGCCCTGGATGTCGCGGCGCACCTCGCTCAGCGCTTGCCGGAGGCGCTCGCGCTCGACGGCGGCGGACTCGCCGCGCAGCGGATAGTCGATGGCTTGCTGAACCTGAATGTGCGCCGGCCCCATGGCGATGCCGGGGGCGGCGGCAATGGCTTGCAGCAGGCTGCCGGAGGCCGGCGCGACAACCACCTCGGCCACCTCGGCGAGCGCCTCCTGCGCAGGGGAGACCGCCGGCAGCGGCTCGACCTCTTCGCCCAATCCTTCTTCGATGGCCGCCAGCAGCGCCGGCAAGGCATCGGCAGCGATGGCCGGTTCGGCGATCAGCTCCAGCACTTGCCCGCGACGGGCGCCGAGGCTGAGCAGCTTGCTCAGGCTCTTCACCGACACGGCGCTGTCCTGACCGTCGACGAGGCGGATGCGGATCTCGCCCTCAAAACTTTTCGCCAGTTGCGCCAGCACCTTCGCCGGCCGCGCATGCAGGCCGTGGGCGTTGGCCAGGGCGATGCGCGCGCTCGGCCAGTCGGCCGGCAGCTCGCCGCCCAGCACCTCCAGGACTTTGCGGCTGCTGGTGGCGCGGCCCAGTTCATGGCCGCGCCCCTCGATCAGCAGCGCGCACAGGCGTTCGAGCAGCGCCTGGTGGGCCTCGCCCAGGCTGGCCAGGCAGAACAGCCCGTTGAGGGGCTGACCGAGGTAGCGCATCGGCTTGTCCGGGGTGACGAACGACAGGCCCGGACGCTTCACGGTCTGCTCGCTGTGCAGCCACCACAGGCCGTCGCCCAGCGGCAGCGCTTCGACCTGCTGCAGCACGCCGGCGAAACCGTTGCTCACGCAATCGGCCTGACGCAGCAGCCGGGCGCCACGCCAGACCAGCTCTTCGAAATCGTCGGCGGACACGCTAAGGCCGATCATCTGCGCATCCAGCGCCAACTCCTGGGGCGCGCCTTGCAGCAGCTTCAGCAACGCCTCGGGCGAGCCGGCGCGGCGCAGCGCCTGGCCCAGGTCGGTCTCGCCCAGGGCGCGGGTCAACAGTTGCAGCAGGCGCAGGTGCTCGTCGGACTTGGCCGCGATGGCGATGGCCAGATAGACGGTCTGGCCGTCGCCCCAATCCACGCCGTCGGGGAACTGCATCAGCCGCACGCCGGTGGCGAACACCTGGTCGCGGGTTTCCGGGGTGCCGTGGGGGATGGCGATGCCTTGCCCGAGAAAGGTCGAGCCCTGGGCCTCCCGTGCCTGGAGACCGGCCAGGTAGCCGTCGGCCACCAGTCCGTCGGCCACCAGGCGATCAGCCAGCAGTTGCAGGGCGGCGGACTTATCCACAGCCGACCGGCCCATGGAAATCTGCTCTACAGTGAGCTCGAGCATGCGTTCTCCTTTTTGGCATCGGGAGGTGCCAGGTATTGTTGTGGATAGTTTCAGCTTAGCGCCTGCACTTTTCAGGGGCAGTTTTGGCGGATTCGCGGCAGCACCGGCCAAAGGCGACTAAAGTGCAGAAAATACGCCTGCTGAAACGTTTAATCTAGATTGATCGGCACGTTACTCGATAATGTCCCATCCTTGAAGGCCAACCGTCGGCTGCGCTGCGACAATGGTCGCCTCCCCGAATCGGTTAGGATTGGCGAAAATGTCGGGGCACGCTGGAAAAAACAAGGAAATCCCGGGTGAAACTCAGTGATATCGCGCGGCTGGCCGGAGTGTCCGTGACCACCGCCAGCTACGTCATCAACGGCAAGGCCGAACAGCAACGCATCAGCAACGCCACCGTCGAGCGGGTGCGGGCGGTGGTCGATCAGCACGGCTTTACCCCCAATCCCCAGGCGGCCGGGCTGCGCAGCCGGCACACCCGCACCTTGGGCTTCATCCTGCCGGACCTGGAAAACCCCAGTTACGCGCGGATCGCCAAGCTGCTGGAACAAGGCGCCCGGGCCCGCGGCTACCAATTGCTGATCGCCAGCTCCGACGATGCGCCGGACAGCGAACGGCAACTGCTGCAACTGTTCCGCGCCCGCCGCTGCGATGCGCTGATCGTCGCCAGTTGCCTGCCGGCCGGCGACGACAGCTATCGCCAGCTTCAGGCCAAGGGCCTGCCGATCATCGCCATCGACCGGGTGATGGATCCTGCGCATTTCTGCTCGGTGATCAGCGACGACCGCGAGGCGAGCCTGCACCTGACCCAGAGCCTGCTCGACCCGCAGCCCAAGCAGATCGTCCTGCTCGGCGCCCGTCCCGAACTGAGCATCAGCCAGGAGCGGGCCGCCGGGTTCAGACAGGCGTTGGCCGGGTTCAAGGGCGACGTCCTCATCGAGCACGCCGAATCGTTCAGCCGCGACTGCGGCAAGCAACTGATGGAAGAACTCCTGCAACGGCTGGGGCATTTGCCGGACGCACTGGTGACCACCTCCTACGTGCTGCTGCAGGGCGTGTTCGATGCGCTGCACGACTTCCCGCTCAAGAACCGCCCGCTGCGCCTGGGCACCTTCGGCGACACGCAACTGCTGGACTTCCTGCCGCTGCCGGTCAACGCCATGGCCCAGCAGCACCAGCTGATCGCCGACAAGGCCCTGGCCCTGGCGCTGGCCGCCGTCGAGCAGTCGGAGTACGAGCCTGGCGTGCAGGCCATCGCCCGCACCTTCAAGCAGCGCATCCGCCGGGACTGAACCGTGGAGCTGATCGACAGCCACACCCATCTGGACTTTCCCGACTTCGACGCCGACCGTGCGGCGTTGATGGCCGAGAGCCGCGCCTTGGGGGTGCGGCGGATGGTGGTGCTGGGGGTTCATGAAGACAACTGGCAACGGGTGTGGGACCTGGTGCAGGGCGACGCCGACCTGTACGCGGCGTTCGGCCTGCATCCGGTGTATCTCGACCAACACCGTCCGCAGGACGTGCAGGCGCTCGGCGACTGGCTGACCCGGCTGCGCGGCCATCGGCAATTGTGCGCGGTGGGCGAGATCGGCCTGGACTACTTCATCGAAACCCTCGACCGCGAGCGCCAGCAGGCGCTGTTCGAGGCTCAGCTGCAACTGGCGGCGGACTTCGGGCTGCCTGCGCTGATCCACGTGCGGCGCAGCCATGCGGCGGTGATCGCCACGCTCAAGCGGTTCAGGCTCAAGCGCGCCGGCATCATCCACGCCTTCGCCGGCAGCCGCGAAGAGGCGCGGGAGTACATCAAGCTGGGATTCAGGCTGGGCCTGGGCGGCGCACCGACCTGGCCCCAGGCGCTGCGCCTGCACCGGGTGCTGGCGGATCTGCCGCTCGATTCGGTGGTGCTGGAGACCGACTCGCCGGACATGGCCCCCGCCATGTTCCCCGGCGTGCGCAACACCCCGGTGCATCTGCCGGCGATCTGCGTGGCGCTGGCCGCCCTGATGGCCGTCAGCCCCGAACGGCTGGCCGCCGCCAGCACGGCCAACGCCTGCGAGGTGTTCGGCTGGTAGATCAGTCGCCGTGGGCCTTGGCGGCGTCGAGGATCAGCGTCAAGCGTTGGCGGTGACGGAAGTAGCGCGTGACCGCGAAGTACACGAACACCGTGATCAACGAGGCGTTCAACTGTTCGGTGACGCTGAGCAGCCCCACCCACTCCATCACCAAGGCCACCAGCAAGGCGGTGCACACCGTCACCCGCGCGCTGGCGCGCAGCAGCCCCAGCGAATCGAGGGACTTGAAGCGTTTGATCTGCTGCGGGCAACGCAGCTCCAGCCGTTGTTCGCAATGGGGGCAGGTGAAGGCTTCATTGATCGAAAGGGCGTTGAGTTGCCAGGACTTCAGCACCAGGGTGGTCTGACAATGGGCGCAACGGCCCTGGACTCCCAAGGTTGCAACGGACATTAACGGGCTCCTCCAAGCGGTCAAGTCGAGTGATCTTGATTGATTGAAGACGAAAAAACAGAGCGCGGAGAAAAACAGGATTTGGCTTACAAATGTAAGCAAAAAAGTACTACAAAAAATTCCACAACCTCACCTGCGGGAGCGGACCTGCGCCCGCAGGGACCGGATCAAACCCGTCGTCAGACCCGGAACGCGTTGATCAACTGCTTGAGCTCCACCACCTGCGCCGACAAGGCCCGGCTGGCATCCTCGGTCTGGTGCGCGCCTTGCGCCGTGCGTTCGCCGGCGCGGTTGATCTCGACGATGTTCCGGTCGATGTCATGGGCCACGGCGGTCTGCTGTTCCACGGCGGCGGCGATCTGCTGGTTCTGGTCGACGATCATGCCGACCGCGCCGAGGATGTTCTCCAGCGCTTGCTGTACTTTTTCCGACTGCCCTACGGTGCCGTTGGCCATCTGGTGGCTGACGCCCATGGCCTTCACCGCCGCGCCCACGCCGCCGTGGAGCCTGGCGATCATCTGCTCGATTTCCTCGGTCGACTGCTGGGTGCGCTTGGCCAGGGTCCGCACCTCGTCCGCCACCACCGCAAAGCCCCGCCCCTGCTCGCCCGCCCGCGCCGCTTCGATGGCGGCGTTGAGCGCCAGCAGGTTGGTCTGCTCGGCGATGCTCTTGATCACTTCCAGTACGCTGCTGATCGACTGGCTGTCGCTGGCCAACTGATTGATCACCAGCACCGACTGATCGATCTCGCTGGCCAGCGCCGCGATGCTGCCCTGCTGGGACTCCACCAGACCGCGCCCGCTGACGGTTTCGTCGTTCACGCTGTGGGCGCTGCTGACCGCCGCCGCGGCGCTGCGGGCCACTTCCTGGGAGGTGGCCGACATCTGGTTCATGGCCGTCGCCACCTGCTCGATCTGGGTACGCTGCCCGGCCACCGCCTGGTTGCTCTGGGCCGACACGCTCTGCACTTGCCCGGCCTGGCGCTCGACTTCGCTGACGGTCTGCCCGACCCGTTCGATCAGGTCGTGGATCTTCTTCACGGTGCCGTTGAACACCTCGCCCAGCTCGCCCAACTCATCCTGGCTGTTGGCGCGGAAATTCACCGTCATGTCGCCGGCCGCCACTTTGTCCATCATGGCGCCCAGACGCTTGAGGGTGGTGCGGGTCGAGGCGTAGAAACCGCCGTAGAGGTAGAAGATCAGCACGAACACCACCGCCAGCGCCACCGCTTGCAGCACCATGTGCGTGCGGTTCTGCGCCAGGCGTTGCTGCAACTGGCTGTCGAGGAATTTCAGGGTGGCGTCGTTGAGCTGGTAAGTGCGCTCCATCAGCTCGGTGACTTGATCGTAGAACGCCTGCCACGGCGCATCGAGGGTGTCGGCCATCACCACCTGCTCTTCGAACAGCTCGCTGGCCTGCTTGAGCGACGCCTTGCTGGCGTCCGCCGGCGCGCTGAGGAACTCATGCGCGGCCTTGCTCGAACCGAGGGCGTCCTGCAGTTTCAGGCCGTACTCGGCCTGCAGCTTTTCGATCTGCGCCAGCAACTCGTCGAAGCGGGTGCTGGATGAACTGTTGAGAAAGCCTTGGCCCAACGAGTACGAGCCCATGGCCCGGCCTTCGCCGAGGGTCTGGGTGACGGCCGGGGTGATGGCGGTGACCAGTTCGCTGAGCTGGCGCATGTCGCTCTGGCCGTCGCGGCTCAGGCCGGCCTGGCTTGCGATGATCTGGCTGAAGATCTGCGCGCTGCCCAGCAGCTTGCCGATCAGCGCGCTTTTGCTTTGCAGGGAGTTTTCCGCTTGCTGGGCCTTGAACGCAGCGATCATTTCGTCGCGCTTGGCCTCGAACACCTTGATCTGCTCCGGATCGTCGGTCATCGCCGTCAACCCTTGCAGACGCGCCAGCACGCTCTGTTCAAGGGTCGTGATGCTCGCCTCGACGTTGCCGGCCTTGCCGGACTGGCCGAGGGTCACGTTGATCTGCACCAGGTTGTTGAGGGTCTCCAGATCCCGGCGCAGGCTCAGGCTGCTGCCCAGCAGGTCGAGGCTTTGCAGCTCCACACGGGTGCCCTGGAACTCGCGGTACGAATCGCGCACCAGATAGAAGTTGGTCACCAGCATCGGCACCAGGAACAGGACGCTGATCAGGCTGAACTTCATGCCGAAGCTCAGGCGGTTCATCAGCGAGACGGCGGGATAGAGCAAGCTCTTCACTGGAAGTCTCCCTTGGTTTGTTCTTGTTTTTATTGGCAGGCGCGAGGCGACAGCAGATGGCCACTATCGAGCGCCATCTCTGTATAGCTCAAATCGGAGGGAGGTTTTGTAACTTAAGGTTAACGGGCGTGGCGAGGGCGCTTGCTCCCGCTGGACTGCGCAGCAGGCCCATCGCGGGCGGGAGCAAGCTCCCTCGCCACAGGGAATCCGGTCAGCGCACCAGGACGGTCCACAAGGCAAACCCGGCATACCACAGCACGGCGGCGCGCAGCAGCAGCTCCCACAGGCAGTCGAGGGTGTTGATGCCTTCCGGGCCGGTCACCGGCGGCGGGATCTCCCCGGCCGCCAGGCCTGCCTTGTCGATCAGGCGGGCGGCGCTGATGTTCCAGTTCAGCAGCTCGTGCAGCATCACCCGGCTGACCGCGACAAAGTTGCCCACCAGGGCCAGGCTCGCCGCCAGCAGGCGCACCGGCACCCAGTCGAACGCGTGCCGCAGCTGCGCCGCCCGCTCGGCCACCGCCGGGTTCGCGGCGTTGTCCTCGGCCAGCGCCAGCAACCGGTAGCTCAGGGCCGCCACCGGGCCGAGCAGGAAGTACCAGAAGATCACCGCAAAGAAACTCTGGTAGGCCTGCCACAGCAGATGCCCCTGCACCCGCGCCAGCAACTGCTCGCCACGGTCGGCGCAGATGCCCAGGTCCCGCTTGGCCACATGGGCCGCCGCTTGCAGGTCTTCCCGGCGCCAGGCGTCGCGGAACGGCCCCAGGCCGCCGAGCAGGTCGTTGCGCCCCAGACTGTAGATCACCACCAGCAGATGCACCGGCAGGGCCAGCAGGCCGTAGGCCACCGGCTCCAGCACCACCAGCAGCAGCCCGAGCAGCGCCACCGGCAGCAGCACCAGCACCGTCAGCACCAGCCAGGGGCGCTTGCCCAAACCGCCGCTTTCGAGCTTGTGCAGTTCGCGGATCCATCCGCCGTCGCGTTGAACCCGATGGCGCAGGGCCGAGAACTTCTCGATCCAGACCGCCAACAGCAACACCAGAAAACTCATTGTCCTTCCTCTTGTGCCAGGGCCGCCCGGTAGCGTGCCCAGTCGAATGCCGGCCCCGGGTCGGTCTTGCGGCCGGGGGCGATGTCGCTGTGCCCGCAGATGCGTTGTCCGGTGATGGCCGGAAACCTCGCCTGCAACTGCCGGGTCAGCGCGGTCAACGCCTGATACTGCGCGTCGGTGAACGGTAGATCATCGGTGCCTTCAAGCTCGATGCCCACGGAAAAATCGTTGCAGGTCTCACGCCCCTCGAAACTGGAGACGCCGGCATGCCAGGCGCGCTCAAGACAGGAGACAAACTGAGTGACCTTGCCGTCACGCTCGATCAGAAAGTGCGCAGACACCCGCAGGTCGGCGATACCCGCAAAGTAGGGATGTTCGGTGACATCCAGACGGTTCTGGAAAAATTCCTGCACCTTGCCGGTGGCGAACTGCGCCGGCGGCAGGCTGATGTTGTGGATCACCAGCAGGGAGACTTCACCCGCCGGGCGTTCATTGAAGTTGGGCGACGGACAGACCTGCACCCCGTGACACCACCCGCTTGCGGGATCCAACTGCATACCGATTCCTTCAACGCCGACTGTGTTGGCGCCCAGTATGCCGTGATCCGCGTCCCGGACGCGATCACTTGGCGCGGTTGAGCCGCCGCAGATTGCCGAGCACCGACTCCAGCGCCCGATCGAACAGCAAGGTGTCGTCCAGCCTCCACGCCGCGCCGCGCCGCAACTCCAGGGCCAGCCCGGTGCGGTCGCGCTCCAGCACCTTCATGCCGGTGCGGTCGACGAACACGTATTTGCCGGTGGTCTCGTTGATGGCGGCGAGCTTGCAGCGCAGCGTGTGCTCTTCGTCTTCCTGAAACACCACCCAACTGCCCAGCCGCAACTGCTCGACCTGAAGCAGGCCGGCATCGTCCCGGGGCAGGCGCACGGGCAAAGCCTCCTCGGCCGTGCGCAGGACAATCCTGCGCGACACCTCGACCGTGGCAGGCGCCTCGGCCGGCACGGACTCATCGGCGCGCTCGAACAGGCGCACGTGCAACGCCTCCAGCTCGCTGAAGAATTCGCCGGTGGCGAACGGATCGAACGCCGAACTGTTCAGGCCGTCGCGCAATGCCTTGAGCAGGCCCGGCACCAGCGCCAGCAAGCGCGGGCCGGACTCGGGATCGTCGTGGCGCTGCACGCTCCAGATCAACTGCTCCATGGTCTGCACATCCGCCTGCCATTCCGCGCTCAGGTCGCCATGCTTCAGGCACGTCAGCAGCAGCACCTTGCTCCAGGCGTCCTCAACGAACGCCACCACGACAGACGGCAGGCGCTTGCCCGGCAGGGCCTGGTTCAGCGCCTGCTCGACGCGCCGGCGGGCCAGCTCGGTCTTGGCCCGCCCCTCTTCGGCATCGCGCAGGCGCTGCTCAAGCAATTCGCTGCGGCGGCGCTCGTCGCCGGTGAAGGCGAGAAAATCGGCCAGCAACTCGGAAAAGATCGCCGGATCGTCATTGAAATCGGTCAGCAAACGCTGCACCACCTGCTCGATGCGCAGGTACAGGCTGTCCCGCGCATGGCCGTCGCACTCGCCCCAGCCCATGGCGGCATCCGCGATTTCGTTGAGCAGGCGCCGTGCCGGGTGACTGCTGCGGCTGAAGAAACTCTTGTCGAGCACCGCGACCTTGAGCATCGGAATCTGCAGCCGGGCGATCAACGCCTTGAGCGAGTCCGGCAGGTTGCGGTCGTCGAGGATGCACTCGAACAGCATGGCGATCAGGTTGATCACGTCCTCGTCGGCGCCGCCGACGATGCGTGACTTGCCGCTCCTGACGCTGACCTGGGTCAGCAATTGCTCGAGCTGGTTGCGCAGGTCGAAATCGTCCAGCGCCGCCAGCGCCGGCACGTACTGCTGCAGATGCGAGAGCAGGCGCAGCAGGTCGCGGGTGGAGATCGGCTGGACCGCCGAGCTGGGCTCCAGGATCGGCGCCACGCTGCCGCGCAGGTGCGACAGCAGCGCCTGCAAGGCCGTGAAGACTTCCTGCACGCCGTCCTCCAGGGGCGGCGGATCGCTTTGCTCAGGCTCGCTGTGCGCACTGGCCAGGGCCCGGTCGATGGCCCGGCGGGCGGGCGCGGGCTTCAGGTCAGGCAACACACCGGTGGCGGCCAGCAACTGATTCGCTTCGGCGTAGAGCTGATCGGTGTCGGCCAGGACATAGCGCTCGAACAGCTTGAGCAGGATCAGCTTGACCTTGATCTCCACCCCCAGATTGCGGCCGGCCAGCAGAAAGTATTCGCACAGCATCGCCGGGCCCAAGGGGTTGTACCGATCGTCCTGGGTCTTGCCGAGCAGCGCATTGAGCCGCGCCGTCAACTGATCGAGGGCGAATCCGTCGCGGTTCAGCACCCGGCCGACCATGGTTTCGATCGCGACACTGCGCTCCCGGTCGTCGGTGCGGTCCGCCCCGTCCTCCGGCATCGGTGCGCACGGCAAGGCGCTGTGCGCGGGATCGTACTGGGTCAGGCCGATGAAGGCCTCGCAGAGATGCTCGAGAAAGCCGCGTTCGATGTTCTTGCGCTTGAGGCGCAGGTCGCGCATGGCTTCGAAAAACAGATTCTGCTCGACGTCGCTGCGCGCCCGGTCGGCCATCTCGAACAGGGTGTCGTCGGCATTGTCGAACAGCGCCTGCAGGCCGTGGCGCAGTTGCTGGGCCGCCTTGTCGCGGACCTGAAGCAGAATCACAGGCAGGCGGGCGAGCGGCGAAGGGCTCGCCTGATCGGTAGCGGCCTTGTGCAAGGGCACTACATTCCCGTCGTTGTGCATCCAAGCCTCCTGGAACGGTGATTCTTCAAGTGCGCAGGCGTTCGGGCCCCCTTTGGGAAAGGGCTGTCGACCGGACTTCAAGACAGACGTCAAAGACATGACGTCAAATGCAAGGCGGATTATCTTGCAAAAAATGTCCCGGACGCCAGAGCCCTCAGGGATTCCCCTAGGCCGGCGCTCCCTTCCAAAGACCGCAGCCGATCGGGGATTGCTCAAGGAAATCGACCGGCTGCGGGCAAGTCCCTGCTCGACCGCCTTGGGTTGGCCCCTGCCATGCCCCTATAATCGGGCCACTTTGTCTGTGGAGCCCGTTATGCCGAATCTACGTCTCGCCGATTTGACCGCCGAAATCGAAGCCAACGTCCGCCGTGCGTTGCGCGAAGACATCGGCAGCGGCGACATCACCGCGCAGCTGATCCCGGCCGAACGCCTGGCCAAAGCCACCATCATCACCCGCGACGCCGCCGTGGTCTGCGGCACCGCCTGGGTCGATGCCGTGTTCCGCCAGCTCGATCCTCGGGTGGCGGTGCACTGGCAGGTGCGCGACGGCGACCGGGTCAGCCCGAACCAACCGCTGTTCCACCTGGAAGGCCCGGCCCGTTCGCTGCTGACCGGCGAACGCAGCGCACTGAACTTCCTGCAGATGCTGTCCGGCGTCGCGACCCGCGCCCGACAGCTGGCGGACTTCGTCGCCGAGACCGGGGTGAAGCTGCTCGACACCCGCAAGACCCTGCCGGGCCTGCGCCTGGCGCAGAAATACGCGGTGACCTGCGGCGGCTGCCACAACCACCGCATCGGCCTGTACGACGCGTTCCTGATCAAGGAAAACCACATCGCCGCCAGCGGCGGCATTCCCCAGGCCATTGCCGCCGCGCACAAGATCGCGCCGGGCAAGCCGGTGGAGGTCGAAGTGGAAAGCCTGGATGAACTGAAGGAAGCGCTGGACGCCGGCGCCGACATCATCATGCTTGATGAGCTGAGCCTTGACGACATGCGCGAAGCCGTGCGCCTCAACGGCGGCAAGGCGAAGCTGGAGGCCAGCGGCGGCATCAACGAAAGCACGCTGCTGCCGATCGCCCGCACCGGGGTGGACTACATCTCCATCGGCGCCATGACCAAGGATGTGAAGGCGGTGGACCTGTCGATGCGCCTGAGCCTCTGAGGCCGCCGCGCAACGAAAAACGCCAGCTCCGTCGGGGCTGGCGTTTTTGTTTCAATCGTCGATTTCGTTGAGCTCAAGATAGTCCTGCAGCTCCATGCCCAGGGCCTCGGCCACCTCCTGGTGCACTTCCAGGCGCATGGCCTTGAGCTCCTGCGGCGACTCGGCCACCAGCTCCAGCACCAGTTCCCAGGGCTCCAGCCCACGGGACTCGGCTTCGTCCTCGAACGCCCACTGCGCCTGCTGCTTCTGCTCGGCGGCGTCCAGGGCGCTGATTTCTTCCTGAAGGGAAGGCGTGGCGGCCAGGTACTTTTCCAGCGCTACATCGATTCGTTGTTCTTTAGGGATCATGGCGTTCTCGCTGATCATGGGAATGGGAGATGGATCTGGATCTTCTAGGATCTCTCTGCCGCGGTTTGTCCGGCCTTCAGAACCATTCGGGATCATCTGAACACTGCAGGGCGATGCTTGTGCTGGCGCCGAATATAGGATGTTTGGATGACGAATGACACGGGTCTTTACATCTCTCGCACAAAAAGCTGACCGGGGGAACATAAATCCGGATTCCGAGTCATAGCGATGTGCCATATCGGCACACCTCTCCGCTGTCCACAAGGAACCCCCAGTGATGCGCAGCCTTTCGAAAACCCCGTCCATCGTGTCCGCCACCGCAATGACCGCCCTGCTCGCCGCCCTGGCCCTGCCAGGAGCCGCCATGGCGATTGAACTGAGCGACAGCGGCCCTTCCTACGGCGACAAGGTGTCTCTCGTCCACAACGACTTCGGCAAGGACGTCATTGTCCGAAGCGACATGAGCATCGATGAACTGAGGAAACTGCGAGACACCGTCAACGAGCAATCCCGACAGATCGAAGAGCTCAAGCGCAGCAACGGCTCCAGCTCAAGCGCCAGCAACCGGGAAATCGACGACCTGAAGAAGACGGTCAAGGAGCAGGACCGGGATCTGGATTCCCTGCGGCGCCAGGTGGAGGACCTCAAGCGCAGCAGCGGTTCCACCTCAAGCTCCAGCTCCAGCGAGCTGTCGAGCCTCAAGCAGAAGCTCAGCGATCAGGACCGCGCGGTGGATCAGCTCAAGCGCACGGTCGAGGAGCTGAGCCGCAAGGTGAAATAAGGGAGAGATGGTGCCCGAGACAGGAATCGAACCTGCGACCTTCGCGTTACGAGTGCGCTGCTCTACCGGCTGAGCTACACGGGCGGTGGGCTAAACCTAGCATCCGTCTCGGCGTCCGGCAACTCGCACCTCATGCAATCATTTTCGACAGACAAAAAAATGCCCCGCCGTTTTCACGGCGGGGCATTTTCATTGCGCTAAAGCCTGGGGGGGATTAAACGCCCGAAGCCTTGGCCGCTGCCACGTCTTTGATGGACAGCTTGATGCGGCCGCGGTTGTCCACGTCCAGCACCAGCACTTCCACTTCCTGGCCTTCCTTCAGGATGTCGGTCACTTTCTCTACGCGAGCGTCGCTCAGCATCGAGATGTGCACCAGACCGTCCTTGCCCGGCAGGATGTTGACGAACGCGCCGAAGTCGACGATGCGCTCAACCTTGCCCACGTAGATCTTGCCGATCTCGGCTTCGGCGGTGATGCCCAGAACGCGCTGACGGGCAGCTTCTGCGGCTTCCTTGGTTTCGCCGAAGATCTTGATCGAACCGTCGTCTTCGATGTCGATCGAAGCCTTGGTCTCTTCGCAGATGGCACGGATGGTCGCGCCGCCCTTGCCGATCACGTCGCGGATCTTGTCGGTGTCGATCTTCATCGCGATCATGGTCGGTGCGTTGGCCGACAGTTCGGTACGCGACTGGCCGATGACCTTGTTCATCTGACCGAGGATGTTCAGGCGCGCTTCCAGGGCTTGGCCCAGGGCGATCTCCATGATCTCTTCGGTGATGCCCTTGATCTTGATGTCCATCTGCAGCGCGGTGACGCCTTTGGCGGTACCGGCCACTTTGAAGTCCATGTCGCCCAGGTGGTCTTCGTCACCCAGGATGTCGGTCAGGACGGCGAACTTCTCGCCTTCCTTCACCAGGCCCATGGCGATACCGGCCACCGGCGCCTTCATCGGCACACCGGCGTCCATCAGGGCCAGGGAAGCGCCGCACACGGAAGCCATCGAGCTGGAGCCGTTGGATTCGGTGATTTCCGACACCACGCGAACGGTGTACGGGAATTCGTCGGCGGCAGGCAGCATGGCCTGGACCGAACGGCGGGCCAGACGGCCGTGACCGATTTCGCGACGGCCGGCACCGCCCATGCGACCGCACTCGCCCACCGAGAACGGAGGGAAGTTGTAGTGCAGCATGAACGAGTCTTTCTTCTCGCCTTCCAGGGTGTCCAGCAGTTGCGCGTCACGGGCGGTGCCCAGGGTCGCGACCACCAGGGCCTGGGTTTCGCCACGGGTGAACAGCGCCGAACCGTGGGTCTTCGGCAGCACGCCGACTTCGATGTTCAGCGGACGCACGGTGCGGGTGTCGCGGCCGTCGATGCGTGGCTTGCCGTTGACGATGTTCTCGCGGACGGTGCGGTATTCGATTTCGCCGAAAGCGGCTTTGACGTCGCCGGCCGAAGGCTGGCCTTCTTCACCGGACAGCTTGGCGACCGCCTGGTCGCGCAGCTCGCCCAGACGGGCATAGCGGTCGGCCTTGACGGTGATGGTGTAGCCCTGGGAGATCGCTTCGCCGAACTCGGCACGGATCGCGCCCAGCAGTTCGGTGGCCTCGGCGGCAGGCGCCCAGTCCCAGGTCGGCTTGGCGGCTTCGGCGGCCAGTTCCTTGACGGCCTTGATGACCGACTGGAATTCGTCGTGGGCGAACAGCACGGCGCCCAGCATCTGGTCTTCGGTCAGCTCCTTGGCTTCCGACTCGACCATCAGCACGGCCTCTTCGGTACCGGCCACGACCATGTCCAGGCTCGAAGCGGCCAGTTGCTCGTAGGTCGGGTTCAGCAGGTAGCCGGTGCTTTCGTGGAAAGCGACGCGGGCGGCGCCGATCGGGCCGTCGAACGGAATGCCGGAGATGGCCAGGGCAGCCGAGGTGCCGATCATCGCAGCGATGTCCGGATCGGTCTTCTTGCTGGTGGAGACGACGGTGCAGACGACCTGCACTTCGTTCATGAAGCCTTCAGGGAACAGCGGACGGATCGGACGGTCGATCAGTCGGGAAGTCAGGGTTTCCTTCTCGGAAGGACGGCCTTCACGCTTGAAGAAACCGCCAGGGATCTTGCCGGCGGCGTAGGTCTTTTCCTGGTAGTGAACGGACAGGGGGAAGAAACCCTTGCCCGGATCGGCTTGCTTGGCACCTACGACGGTCACCAATACGCTGACGTCGTCGTCAACGGTGACCAGTACTGCGCCGGTGGCCTGACGGGCGATGCGGCCTGTCTCGAGGGTGACGGTCGACTGACCGAACTGGAACTTCTTGATTACCGGGTTCACGGTGTCCTACCTTCTTTGTGGCTCTTGGGGGAACTGGTTTCTTGCGAAATTCTTGGGCAACGTCGGGAATCGGCCCGATGCGGATTGTCCGGGGTGCTGCTCGGATAAATCAGGTGCTTCAGATAAAACTTGAGGCTGGGAGCCTGCCGGATGCCGGCGGTAAACCGCTGGCATCCGACAGACAACCAACCTCATAGCGCAATCGCTGATTAGCGACGCAGGCCCAGGCGGCCGATCAGAGCGCTGTAACGGCTCAGATCTTTGCCTTTCAGGTAGTCCAGCAGCTTGCGACGCTGGTTAACCATGCGGATCAGACCACGACGGGAGTGGTGGTCTTTGCCGTTGGCCTTGAAGTGACCTTGCAGCTTGTTGATGTTGGCGGTCAGCAGTGCAACTTGCACTTCTGGAGAGCCGGTATCACCAACGGCTTGCTGGTAGTCGGTAACGATTTGAGCTTTTTCTGCTGCGCTGAGAGCCATGAGGCAATCCTTTTATCAGGAAACCGTCCAGGGACGGTTTCAACAGGCCAGGGACAAATCCCTGTATCAATAAAAGAGCAGTGACCGTGCCTGTTGACAGCCACCCTCGCCGGCCCGCTGTTACGCGAACCGGTTCCGGTCATTCCGACCGAATCAAGCGACGCGGCGCGATGCGCCCGTCTTCGCTCACTTCACCGATGCCGATGAAGCGACCGTTGTGATCCTGTACCCGCACCATGCCGAACTTCGGAGCATCCGGAGCCCGCACCGGCTGGCCGTTGAGCCAGTAGAACGCGCTGTGCTCCGAGAACTGCAGCAACGGCCAATCCTGCAGGCCGCTGTCCGATGGCATCAGGAAGCGGTCGAGCGCTTCGTTGCCGCCTTCGGCATGTGCCGCTTCGAGCTCTTCGAGGGTCACGGTCTGCGCCAGGGTGAAAGGCCCGGCCTGGGTACGACGCAATTCGGCGACGTACGCACCACAACCGAGCTGCTCACCGATATCCTCCACCAGGGTGCGGATATAGGTGCCCTTGCTGCAATCCACCGCCAGTCGCGCAGTATCGCCTTCGAAGGCCAGCAATTCCAAGCGCGCAATAGTAACAGAACGCGGTTCGCGCTCCACTACTTCACCTGCACGGGCCAACTTGTAGAGCGGCTGGCCATCACGCTTGAGTGCCGAGTACATCGGCGGTATCTGATTGATTTGCCCACGGAATTTCGGCAGGACGGCTTCGATGTCGGCGCGACCAACGGTCACCGGGCGCTCCTGCAAAACCTCGCCCTCGGCATCGGCCGTGGTGGTGGTCTTGCCCAGTTGCGCCAGGGTTTCATAGCCCTTGTCGGAATCGAGCAGGTACTGCGAGAACTTGGTCGCCTCGCCGAAGCACAGCGGCAGCACGCCGGTGGCCAGCGGATCGAGGCTGCCGGTGTGCCCGGCCTTCTCGGCGTTGAGCAGCCAGCGAACCTTTTGCAGCGCCGCGTTGGAGGTGAACCCCAGCGGCTTGTCGAGCAGGATGATGCCGCTGACGTTACGACGGATACGTTTGACCTGGGCCACCGGATTACTCCTTGGAGTCTTCGGGTTCGGCCGCCGTCTCGTGCAGGCTGTCCTCAGCCACGGCACGGTCGATCAGGGCCGACAGGTGCGCACCGCGGGCGACGCTCTCGTCGTAGTGGAAATGCAGTTGCGGCACGCTGCGCAGCTTCATTTCGCGGGCCAACTGCATGCGCAGGAAACCGGCCGCGGCGTTCAGCACCTTGATGCTCTGCGCGATGTCGGCGGCGCTGTCCTGCCCCATCACGGTGATGAAGATCTTGGCGTGACCGACGTCACGGCTGACATCCACCGCGGTGATGGTGACGAGGCCGACGCGCGGGTCTTTGACTTCACGACGGATCAGTTGGGCCAGCTCACGCTGCATCTGATCGCCGATACGTTGGGTACGGCTGTATTCTTTTGCCATGGTTTGTTACCTGTAACTGCCCCACGGTGAAATCCGCGAGGTCTGAAAGCGGCAAACGCCCGGCCTGGCGGAGGCCAGACCGGGCGTTGCGTTTAGAGTCCGCCGGACGGGCTGCGCAGATCGCTGCGGCGGCCCGAGGCGGCTCCTGAAGTGCGCGAGTCAGAGGCTGCGAGCAACCTGAACCTTCTCGAAGACTTCGATCTTGTCGCCGACCTTGACGTCGTTGTAGCTCTTCACGCCGATGCCGCACTCCATGCCGGCACGCACTTCGGAAGCGTCATCCTTGAAGCGGCGCAGGGATTCCAGCTCGCCTTCGAAGATCACGATGTCTTCACGCAGTACGCGGATCGGACGGTTACGGTGCACGACACCCTCGACCACCATGCAGCCGGCGATCGCGCCGAACTTCGGCGAACGGAACACGTCACGCACTTCGGCGATACCCAGGATGTTCTCGCGGACATCGCTGCCGAGCATGCCGGTCAGGGCCTTCTTGACGTCTTCGATGATGTCGTAGATCACGTTGTAGTAACGCATGTCCAGACCTTCCTGCTCGACGATCTTCCGTGCGCCCGCATCGGCACGCACGTTGAAGCCGAACAGCACGGCGTTGGAAGCCAGTGCCAGGTTGGCATCGGACTCGGTGATGCCACCGACGCCGCCACCGACCACGCGCACTTGCACTTCGTCGTTGCCCAGGCCGTTGAGGGCGCCTTGCAGGGCCTCCAGCGAACCACGGACGTCGGACTTGAGGACGATGTTGAGCGTCTTCTTCTCTTCCTGGCCCATGCTTTCGAAGATGTTTTCCAGCTTGCCGGCGTGGGCGCGGGCCAGCTTGACTTCGCGGAACTTGCCTTGACGGAACAGGGCCACTTCACGGGCCTTCTTCTCGTCGGCCACCACGCTCATCTCGTCACCGGCGTCAGGCGTGCCGTCCAGGCCGAGGATCTCGACCGGAATGGCCGGGCCCGCTTCCTTGATCGGCTTGCCGTTCTCGTCGAGCATGGCGCGCACGCGGCCATAGTTCGAACCGACCAGCACCATGTCGCCTTGACGCAGGGTACCGTCCTGAACCAGCACGGTCGCCACCGGGCCACGGCCCTTGTCGAGGCGCGACTCGACCACGACACCACGGCCAGGGGCCGATGGAGTGGCGGTGAGCTCAAGCACTTCGGCCTGCAGCAGCACGGCTTCGAGCAGCTCGTCGACGCCGGTACCCATCTTCGCCGAAACCGGAACGAACGGCGTGTCGCCACCCCAGTCTTCCGGCGTCACGCCGTGGGTCGCCAGTTCGCTGCGGATGCGATCGAGGTCGGCACCCGGCTTGTCGATCTTGTTCACCGCCACCACCAGCGGAACGCCAGCAGCCTGGGCGTGCTGAACCGCTTCGATGGTTTGCGGCATCACGCCGTCGTCGGCCGCGACCACCAGGATCACGATGTCGGTCGCCTTGGCACCACGGGCACGCATCGCGGTGAACGCCGCGTGACCCGGGGTGTCGAGGAAGGTGACCATGCCGCGTTCGGTTTCGACGTGGTAGGCACCGATGTGCTGGGTGATGCCGCCGGCTTCGCCCGCAGCGACCTTGGCGCGACGGATGTAGTCGAGCAGCGAGGTCTTGCCGTGGTCGACGTGGCCCATGACGGTCACGACCGGAGCACGAGGCACCGCCTCGCCTTCGAACTTCAGGGACTCGGCCAGGGAATCTTCCAGGGCGGTGTCGCTGATCAGGGTCACCTTGTGGCCCAGTTCTTCGGCAACCAGTTGGGCAGTTTCCTGATCCAGCACCTGGTTGATGGTGGCCGGGGTGCCCAGCTTGAACATGAACTTGATGATTTCAGCGGCCTTGACCGACATCTGTTGGGCCAGATCGCCCACAGTGATGGTCTCGCCGATCTTCACGTCACGCACCACCGGCCCGGTAGGGCTCTGGAAACCGTGGGCGTTGCGCTTCTTCAGCTTGGACTTGCTGCTGCGACCGCCGCGGCGGAAGCCATCGCTTTCTTCGTCGGTGGTGCGGGGCGCCACGCGAGGAGCCGGCGCCTTTTCCTTGACCGATGCACGGTGCGGAGCGTTCTTGCGCTCGCCGTCACCGCCGCCGCGACGGCTGTTCTCGTCGGCGCGTGGCTTGTCCGGACGACGCTGGTCGTCACGCTTGCGCACTTCGACGACCGGGGCGGCCGGCGCAGCGGATACCACTTCGCGCACAGGCTCGGCCGCCGGAGCAGGCGCCGCAGCGGCCACTGGCTCGACCGGGGCTGCCGGCGCAACAGGAGGCTGACGGCGCGCTTCTTCTTCAGCGCGCAGACGGGCTTCCTCTTCAGCCTTTTGACGGGCAGCGTTTTCCACGGCGCGGCGCTCGTCCAGCTCACGCTGACGCTCGGCCTCGATCTCTTCCGGGCTGCGCTGCACGAAAACCTTCTTCTTGCGCACTTCTACGCTGATGCTCTTGCTGCCCGCCACACGCAGGGTGCTGGTGGTTTTACGCTGCAGCGTAATCTTGCGTGGCTCTTCCACTTTCGCCTTGTGGCTGCTCTTCAAGTGAGTCAGCAGGGACTGCTTCTCACTGTCAGTCACATGTTCTTCGGCGGCGGTGTGCGGCAGACCTGCCTCACGCATCTGCTGCAACAGGCGCTCTCCCGGGGTGTTGAGCGAAGCGGCCCGTTGTGTCTGAGTGAGGTGGGTGATGGCCTGGTGTACTCAGGGGGCGCC
>NZ_JBIVHR010000046.1:0-12423 GCF_044749305.1 Pseudomonas sp. NPDC089534
ACTCGCTGCCGTCGATGTTCGCCAGGTAGTGGCAGCGCACGCCTTTCTGGGCGTAAGGCAGCGGCGGCAATTCGAAAGCCATGATGATTCTCCTAATCAGGTCTGTTGCGGTGAGCGCAAGGCCGATCACGGGCGGCCGGAAATGCACCGGCGAGTTTTTACTCTTTGCGGCGCAGGGTTCGGATCATAGCACCGGGGGTGCGGCTTAACCACGCAACAACTGTGTGGGATAGAGGTTCCAGAGCCTTTCGCTATAAATCATGAAGCCAGGATCAATTGTCCCGCCACCGCGAACATCATGACCGCCACCGTCAGGTCGAGGATCCGCCAGGTGCTTGGCCGCGCCAGCCATGGCGCGAGCCATGCCGCACCCAGCGCCAGGGCGAAGAACCACAGCAGCGAAGCGCTGGCCGCGCCGACCACATAAGCGCCCGGCACCGACTGCTGCGCGCCGAGGGAGCCGATCAGCAGCACCGTGTCCAGGTAGACGTGAGGGTTGAGCAGCGTCACCGCCAGTGCGCTGAGCATCACCGCCCGCAGCGAACGCACGGTCTGGTTTTCGCCCTGCTGCAGGCTCTGTTTCGAACAGGCCCGGCGCAGCGCCTGGCTGCCGTACCAGATCAGGAAGGTCGCGCCGCCCCAGCGGGCGACGGCGAGCAGCGTCGGGTTCTGCGCCAGGATCGTGGCCAGGCCGAACACGCCGGCGGCCACCAGTATGGCATCGCAGGCCACGCACAGCGCCGCCACCGGCAGATGGTGCTCACGCCGCAGGCTCTGGGCGAGCACGAAGGCGTTCTGGGTGCCGATCGCCATGATCAGGCCGAAGGCCACCAGCAGGCCGTTCACATAGCTTTGCCACATATCAGGTCACTCCGCGTCGGCAGCGAGGTCGCGCAGCGTTTGCATGGCGCGCTCGGCGTCGGCCTGGCCGACGAACAAATGGTCGTGGTAGTAGCCGGCGATCACGTTGCAGCTGATGCCGGCCTTGCCCAGCGCGGTGGCGAAGGCGGCGGTGAGGCCGACGGCTTCGAGCGCCGAGTGCACGTTGAGGGTGATCCACGCGGCGACGTAGTCGAAGCTGAAACCGGCCCGCACCGCGTGGGAGCGTTCCAGGATCACCGTCAGGCCTTCCTGTTCGCGGAAGCTGCCGACGATCTCCAGGCCGCTGGGCAACTGGCCGTCGCGCAGGGTGCAGAACACGTATTCGCCGGGGTTGAGCTGCGGGCTCATGCTGCGCAGCAGGGTGGTCAACGAGGTTTCGCCCGCCATGGGAGTGATCCTTGATAAAGAGTGCTTGCTGGCTATTCTCCCGGTTGACGTTGTATAAGAAAAACCAATAGTGCTGATCGCTCATTAGGAAAACTGATGTTCGACTACAAATTGCTGTCTGCGTTGGCTGCGGTGGTGGAACAGGCCGGATTCGAGCGGGCGGCCCAGGTGCTGGGCCTGTCCCAATCGGCGATTTCCCAGCGGATCAAGCTGCTGGAGGCGCGGGTCGGCCAGCCGGTGCTGGTGCGCGGCACACCGCCGTCGCCGACCGAGATCGGCCGGCGCCTGCTCAACCATGTGCAGCAGGTGCGCTTGCTGGAACGCGACCTGCAGAGCCTGGTGCCGGCGCTGGACGAAGAAGGCCTGCCGGAGCGTCTGCGCATCGCCCTGAACGCCGACAGCCTGGCCACCTGGTGGGCCGAGGCCGTCGGCAATTTCTGCGCCGAGCAGCATCTGTTGCTGGATCTGGTGGTGGAGGATCAGACCGTCGGCCTCAAGCGCATGCGCGCCGGGGAAGTGGCGGCCTGCGTGTGCGCCAGCGAGCGGCCCGTGGCCGGCGCCCGCAGCGTGCTGCTCGGTGCGATGCGCTACCGGGCGCTGGCCAGTCCGGCGTTCATCGAGCGCCATTTCCCGGAGGGCGTGCGCGCCGAGCAATTGCCGCGTACGCCGGCGCTGGTGTTCGGCCCGGACGATTTCCTGCAGCACCGTTACCTCGCGTCCCTCGGCGTGGACGGCGGTTTCGAGCACCACCTGTGCCCCTCGTCCGAAGGCTTCATCCGCCTGACCGAGGCGGGCCTGGGCTGGGGGCTGGTGCCGGAGCTGCAAGTGCGTGAGCAACTGGAGCGCGGCACGTTGCGCGAACTGTTGCCAGATAAACCGATCGATGTGCCGTTGTACTGGCATCATTGGCGCAACGGCGGGCAGTTGCTCGGGCTTCTGACCGATCAATTGGTGCGCTCGTCGCCCAAATGGCTGGTGCCTTTGGGGCAGCGCTAAGCGTCAAGCCACAAGCGACAGGCAAGGCGCTTGCGGTTCGTTTTTCACTTGCAGCTCGAGGCTTGAGGCTCGCAGCTGGTTTTGTTGGAGCTCTACATGAAAATTCTGGTCACCGGCGCAAGCGGCTTCATCGGCGGGCGCTTTGCGCGGTTCGCCCTGGAGCAGGGCCTGGACGTGCGGGTCAACGGCCGCCGGGCCGAAGGCGTCGAGCACCTGGTGCGCCGGGGCGCCGAATTCGTCCAGGGCGACCTGAACGATGCCGAACTGGTGCGCGAACTGTGCGCCGACGTCGAAGCCGTGGTGCACTGCGCCGGCTCCGTCGGGCTGTGGGGGCGCTACCAGGATTTCCACCAGGGCAACGTGCAGGTCACCGAAAACGTGGTCGAGGCCTGCCTCAAGCAGCGGGTGCGGCGCCTGGTGCATCTGTCGTCGCCCTCGATCTATTTCGACGGCCGCGACCATCTCGGGCTGACCGAAGAGCAGGTGCCCAAACGCTTCCGGCACCCTTATGCCGCGACCAAGTTCCTGGCCGAACAGAAGGTCTTCGGCGCCCAGGAGTTCGGCCTCGAAACCATCGCCCTGCGCCCGCGCTTCGTGACCGGCGCCGGCGACATGAGCATCTTTCCGCGCCTGTTGAACATGCAGCGCAAGGGCCGCCTGGCGATCATCGGCAACGGCCTGAACAAGGTCGACTTCACCAGTGTGCAGAACCTCAACGAAGCGTTGCTCGGCAGCTTGCTGGCCGCCGGCTCCGCACTGGGCAAGGCCTACAACATCAGCAACGGCGCGCCCGTGCCGTTGTGGGACGTGGTCAATTACGTGATGCGCAAGATGGAAGTCCCGCAGGTCACCAAGTACCGTTCCTACGGCCTGGCCTACAGCGTGGCGGCGCTCAACGAGGGCGTCTGCAAGCTGTGGCCGGGGCGCCCGGAGCCCACGCTGTCGCGCCTGGGCATGCAGGTGATGAACAAAAATTTCACCCTCGACATCAGCCGCGCCCGGCATTATCTGGACTACGATCCGAAAGTCGGCCTGTGGACCGCCCTCGATGAGTTCTGCACCTGGTGGAAGGCCCAGGACATCCGCTGACTGCGCCGACGGCACTGAACCGCGTCGCGGGTTGAGGGTCAATCCCTGCGGCTGCGGGGTTTATACTGCGCAGCAATCTGCTATCACCGCGTTTCACAAAGGTTGCCTCAATGTCCATGCGTAACGATGTCCACGACGACGATTTCGACGATGTGCCGAGCCTGCGCGCCGACACCCTCGATGACGACGATTTCCCGGCCACCGCCCGCACGTCCGTGCATTCGCGCGCACCGCAGGCGGTCAAGGTCAAGGCCGCCAGCACCGGGCCGTTGTGGGCGCTGGTCGGTGCGCTGTTCTTCGCGTTCATCGGCCTGGCCTGGTGGAGCTTCCAGCAAATCTCGCTGATGGAGCAGCAACTGGTCGCCACCCAGGAAAGCTTCGCCCGCATCAGCGAGGAAGCGGCGGGGCGCCTGCAGGACATTTCCGGCAAGGTCGTCGCCAGCCAGACCAACGTCACCACCGACAGCGAAGCCCTGAAGCTGCAGATCAAGCAGCTTGAAAGCCGGCTTCAGGATCAGGGCCGCCAGCAGCAGGGCGTGGCCGGCCAGGCCACAGACCTGGACAAGCGCCTGGCGCAGATGAGCGCCCAGGCCACCGAGCAGCAGAACGCCAATGCCCAGTTGCTGGCCCAGGTCAAAGCCTTGGGCAGCGAGCTGGCTGCGGTGAAAAGCGCACCGGCCGACACCAGCAGGGTCGATGCCCAGCTCAAAGGCCTCGATGCCCAGATCAAGGGTTTCGACGCCCAGTTCAAGAGCCTCGGCGCCGACATCACGGCCCTGAAGAAGCAGGGCAACCCGAGCGCGGCCATCGACCGCCTGGAGCAGGACATCGTCGTGCTCAAGAGCCAGCAGGACAACCGTCCGGCCGGCGGGCAGGGCGGCGGCAACACCGCCGAGTTCGACGCGTTCCGCGGGCAGATGACCCGCAACCTCAACACCCTTCAGGCGCAGATCCAGAACCTGCAGCAGCAGATCAACGCCCGGCCCTGACAGGCGTTTCTTTGTGGCGAGGGAGCTTGCTCCCGCTGGACTGCGTAGCAGGCCCGCTCCTTTGGGGCCGCTTCGCGACCCAGCGGGAGCAGGCTCCCTCGCCACAGGTGTCCGTCATGGGCCCAACCCGTCTACGCTCTTGAAACACCAACAAGAACGGGGGAAGCGTCATGGGGATACTGCACAGGCTGGCCTGGCTCGGCGCGGTGTTGCTGCTGGTCGTCGGACAGGCCGGCGCCGCTGCGCCGAAGGATGACGGCCAGGCTGCGAAGGCCTTGCTGGAAAAGGCCTTGGCCTATTACCACGACCACGGGGACAAGGCGTTCGCGGCGTTCAGCCGTCAGGGCGAGTTCGTCGACAAGGACCGTTACGTGTTCGTGGTCGACACCCAGGGCGTGATGCTCGCCAGCGGCGGGCCGTCGTCGGCGCTGATCGGCCGGGACGTGTCCGAAGTGCTGGGCCCGGACCTGCAGAAGGCCTTCAAGGACGCCTTGAAAGTGCCGGAGGCCAACGGCATCCAGCAGGCCGAGTACCGCTGGCAGAACTGGAGCGACGGCAAGGTCGAGCGCAAGCATGTGTTCTATCAGCGCATCGGCCAAAGGATCCTGGCGGTCGGCTATTACCTGCCCAGGGCTTCGGCGCAGCAGGCCCAGGCGTTGCTCGACAAGGCCGCCACGGACCTGGGGCAGAACGAGAAGGGCACGCTGACGGCGATCAACTCGCTCAAGGGCGGTTACCTGCAGGACGACCTGTACGTGTTCGTGGTCAACCTGGACAACCGGCGCTATGTCGCCCACGGCACCAACCTGCGGTTGATCAACACCGACTTCGCCAAGGTCAAGGATCCGGAAGGCAAACCGGTGGGCGAGCCGATCCTGGCCCTGATCGGCAAGCAGGACGAAGGCGAATACGAATACCGTTGGAAGAACCCGGTGACCGGCAAGGTCGAGGACAAGCACGCCTACCTGAAAAAGGTCGGGCCGTATCTGGTGGCGGTGGGTTACTACAGTCCTTGAGCGGGCGACTGCGGCGCCCTCACTGACGCTATCGCCCGCAGGCTGGCTCCCACAGATTCCTCGGCGCCGCCGATCCCTGTGGGAGCCAGCCTGCGGGCGATGAAGTCAGTCAAGCCAGCGCAGGGTAAGCAAGACATCCCCCCTGACCTCAGCGGGCGCCGTGCTCACGCCCGCGCAGCAACCGGTTGGGCATGGCCAGCGCCGCCGCCAGCCCCAGCAGCGAAACCCCGGCGCTGACCATCAGCAGGTGCCGGAACGTCACCAGCAGCTCGGCCCGCAGCGCATCCTGGGCGTCGCCCGGCGCCGCGTTCAGGCCGTCGAGCAGCACGTTGCCGGAATGCCCTTCAGCCATCAGCGAACTGCCGGCCAGGTGGGCGAAGCTTGAGTCCTGCAACAGCGCCAGCAGCAACGCCGACATCAGCGCCACACCCACCGCGCCGCCCAGGGAGCGGAACAGGTTGGTGGTGCTGGTGGCGACGCCGATGTCCTTCTGTTCCACCGAGTTCTGCGTGCCCACCAGCGAGGTCGGGAACTGCATGCCGCCGGCGATGCCGCTGAGCAGCATGAACAGGCCGCTCAGCAGGGCCGAGGCCGGCGGGGTGAAGGCCATGCCGAGGATGGAGACCGGCATCAGCAGGGCGCCGGCCAGGATCTGCGGCTTGTAGCGTCCGGTCACCGACGTGCGGCGGCCGGCGAAGTACGCGCCGACGGGCAGCCCCATCGCCAACGGCAGCAGGTGCAGCGCCGCGCTGTCGGCCCCGGCGCCGGTGACGCTCTGAAAGCGCAGCGGCATCAGCACGATCAGGGAGATCGCCTGGAAGCTGCAGAAGAAGATCGTGCACCAGCACAGCAGGGCGCTGCGGTTGGCGAACAGGTGCATCGGCAGCAGGGGCTCGCGGGCGCGGCGCTCATGCCAGGCGAACACCGCCAGCACCGCCACGGCGCCGGCGAACAGGCCGAGGACTTCGCGGCTGTGCCACGGGTGCCCCTGGCCGACCTGGGTGATGGCCAGCAGCAGGGCGGTCAGGCCGACGATCATCAGCAGCGTGCCCAGGTAATCGATGACCGGTTTGCGCTGCGGCACCGGCAGCCCCCGCAGGTTGCGCCGGGCCACCCACCAGGCGCCGAGCCCCAGCGGCAGGTTGATCAGGAACACCCAGCGCCACGACAGGTATTCGGTCATGTAGCCGCCGAGCACGGGGCCGGCGACGCTGGCCACCGCGTACATGCTGCTGAAGTAGCCCTGATAGCGCCCGCGCTCGCGCGGCGGCACGATGTCGCCGATGATCGCCTGGCTCACCGAGATCATCCCGCCGGCGCCGATGCCCTGGAAGATCCGCGCCAGCACCAGTTGCTCCATGCTCTGGGCCATGCCGCAGAAGAGTGAGGCCAGGGTGAACAGGCCCATGCCGAACAGCATCAGTTTGCGCCGCCCGTACAGGTCGCCGAGCTTGCCGTAGATCGGCACCGCCACGGTCATCGCCACCATGTAGCCGGAGATCACCCAGGCCAGCAGGCTGACGTCCTTGAACTGCGCGGAGATGGCCGGCATCGACACGGCGACGATGGTCTGGTCCAGCGCGCCGAGGAAGATCGCCATCATCAGCGCGACCAACACGCTGCGGATGGCCGGTTTGGGCGTTTCGGGGTGATTGAGGTTGGTCACGGGCGGAACCTGCGGGCAGTGAGGATCCCGCAGGCCGCGAGGCGAGCGGGGATGCTCGCCAGTGTAAGTCGGTAGGAAGCTATTCGATAGCCTCGTAAGGAAGTCCGACGTAATTTTCTGCAATGGTTTTCCGGCCCGCTTCCGAACTGACGAAGTAGTCCAGTTCCGACGCGCTGATGCGCTGGCTGAACGCATCGTGTTCGTCGAAGCGGTGCAGCATCGAGGTCATCCACCAGGAAAAACGTTCAGCCTTCCAGACCCGGCGCAGGCAGATGTCCGAGTATTTCTCCAGCAGGTCGGTGCGGTGCTCGCGGTAGACCTTCAGCAGAATGTCGAACAGGGTGCTGACGTCGCTGGCCGCCAGGTTAAGCCCCTTGGCCCCGGTCGGCGGCACGATGTGCGCGGCGTCGCCGACCAGGAACATCCGCCCGTACTGCATCGGCTCGACCACGAAGCTGCGCAGCGGCGCGATGCTCTTTTCCAGGGACGGGCCGGTCACCAGTTTCTGCGCAAGCTCCTGGGGAAGCCGGGTTTTCAGTTCGTCCCAGAAGCGTTGGTCCGACCAGTCCTCGACGCGTTCTTCGGCCGGCACTTGCAGGTAATAGCGGGTGCGGGTCGCCGAGCGCATGCTGCACAGGGCGAAGCCGCGTTCGTGGCGGGCGTAGATCAGTTCGTCGTGCACCGGCGGGGTGTCGGCCAGGATTCCCAGCCAGCCGAACGGGTAGACCCGTTCGAAGACATTCAGGCACTCGGCGGGAATCGACTGCCGCGCCACGCCATGGAAGCCGTCGCAGCCGGCGATGTAATCGCAATCGACGCGCCAGGTTTCGCCGTCCTTTTCGAACGTGACGAAAGGTTCGTCGCTTTTCATGCCACCGGGAACGACATTCACGGCCTCGTAGATTGTCTGGCCGCCGGTCTCCCGACGAGCGGCCATCAGGTCGCGGGTGACCTCGGTCTGGCCGTAGACCGTCACGGTCTTGCCGCCGGTCAGGGCCTTCAGGTCGATGTGCACGCGGCGCCCGTCCAGGGCCAGTTCGAAGCCGTCGTGCACCAGGCCTTCGGCGTCCATCCGCTGCCCCACCCCGGCCTGGCGCAACAGCTCTGCCATGCCTTGTTCAAGCACGCCGGCGCGGATCCGGCCGAGCACGTAATCGGGTGTCTGGCGTTCGAGGATCAGGGTGTCGATGCCGGCGTTGTGCAGCAACTGGCCGAGCAGCAGGCCGGAGGGGCCAGCGCCGATGATGGCGACCTGGGTTTTGCGCGTTTTCATTGTTTTTGTCGCTCGCAAGCTTCACGCAGCCTTGGCCGGTGAGTGATTTTTATGGTTCTGACGCTTGCATTTTTCCCTTGCGGGTCTGTCAATTGAAGGTGAAAACTGAGCCGATACCTGTACATTCTGCCAATCGGTGCGATTATCGCCCGCAACCTTCGAGGCCTGGATTGAAGTGATGAACAAGCCTGACCTGCCTTCGATTCCGGTGTTCAAGCTCTACGGTGAAAGCCTGGACTGGCCGACCCCCGACTTGCTGCACTGTGAAACCATTTCCAAACGCAGCCGCGAACACCAATGGGAAATCAAACCTCACCGTCACGCCGATCTGTGCCAGTTGCTCTTCGTATTCAAAGGTCAGGCAGAGCTTGAAATCGAAGGCCAGCGCACACAACTCAACGAAGCCGCGATCCAGATCCTGCCGCCCCTGTCGGTGCACGGCTTTCGCTTTTCCGAAGACGTCGAAGGGTTCGTCGTCACCCTGGCCACACCGCTGATCAACCATCTGCAGGCGCAGCTGGGCAATTCGGTGCAGGCCCTGGCCCAGGCCGACAGTTACCCGGCAGGCCAGGACGCGGACTACCTCAACAGCCTGTTCACGGCGTTGCAGGCCGAGTACAACGGCCATCAGCCGGCGCGGGAAATGCTCATGCATTCGTTGGCCAGCGTGATCATGGTCTGGGTCAGCCGTCAGGCGATCCGGCGCCACAACGCCACGCAACGTCCGCAACGCCAGCGCGAGTACCTCAACGGGTTCATTCAACTGGTGGAGGAGACCTACCGCCAGCACGTCAAGGTCGAAGACCTGGCCCATCGCCTGGG
Organism: Pseudomonas sp. NPDC089534; assembly: GCF_044749305.1. Classification (NCBI taxonomy): domain Bacteria; kingdom Pseudomonadati; phylum Pseudomonadota; class Gammaproteobacteria; order Pseudomonadales; family Pseudomonadaceae; genus Pseudomonas; species Pseudomonas sp. NPDC089534. The sequence continues at coordinate 9,121 of NZ_JBIVHR010000046.1, forward strand.
CATCTCGGTGTCCCACCTCAACGGCACCTGTCGCGAGCTGGCGGGGCAGCCGGCGCTGCAGATCATGCACGAGCGGCAGTTGCTGGAGGCCAAGCGTCTGCTGACGTACACCAGCATGACCATCTATGAGATGTCCGACATGTTGGGGTTTTCCGATCCGACCAACTTCACGCGCCTGTTCCGGCGCCGGGTGGGGATCTCGCCGAAGGCGTTCCGTGACCGTCTGAAGAGCGAACCGTAAAAACTGTGTAGGAGCCAGCCTGCTGGCGATAGCGACCTTTCAGCCGACATCGATGGTGGCTGTCAGTCAGCAATCGCCAGCAGGCTGGCTCCCACAAAGGGAGTCGATGTCAGCGCAGCGCGTTGAGGGTGGCGTTGTGCGGGATGCAGCGCTCGAAGTTGCAGCTCGCATAGTCCCGGGGCAGTTGCCGCAACTGCTCCACCCGCCAGGCCGCGGTGCCGTACAGCGCCAGCGTGGCCGCACAGGTGATGAAAATCGCAAGGTATCTTCGTGTCCTGGTGTTCATGGCGGTGACCTCTGAACGAATACCCGGGGGTACTGTTTTCAGCATAGGTCAGCGGCGGGGAGTTGCCACTGCGGCGCCTGGATGTGCGCCATCGCCAGCAGGCTGGCTCCCACAGGGAAGGGCGGGGGGTTACAGGCCCTCGTCCCAGGCAGCGTTCTCGGGAAAGCGCTGCACCAGGAAGTCCAGCATGCAGCGCAGCGCCGCCGGCATGTGCTTGCGCGAGGCGTAGACCGCGTAGATGTTCATCCGCCGCGGTTCGGCGTGTGGGAGCAGGCGCACCAGTTCGCCGCTGTGGATGTGCACCCCGGCCTGGTAGGTCGGCAGCATCGCGATCCCCGCGCCGGCCAGGGTCGCCCGCAGCAGGGTGCTGGCCTCGTTGGCGCTGATGTTGCCCTGCACCGGCACCGACACCGGTTCGCCGTCCTCCTCGAAATGCCACAGGCTTTTGCCGAAGTAGGAATGGGTCAGGCAGTTGTGCCGGCTCAGTTCCTCCACCCGCTGCGGGCGCGGCCGGTCGTGCAGGTACGACGGCGCGGCGCAGACCACCGAACGGCACACGGTCAGGCGCCGGGCGATCAGGTTCGGGTCGAGGTCGTTGCTGGTGCGGATCGCCAGGTCGATGCGTTCGTCCACCAGGTTCACCGTGCGGTCGAGCATCTGCAGGTCGATGTTCACGCCCGGATAGCGCTTGACGAACGCCGCCATGGCATCGGCCAGCTGAGCCTGGCCGAACGAGGTGCTGACGCTGATGCGCAGCAGCCCGCGCGGGGCGTCGTCGGGCTCACTGACGGCGGCCTGCATGTCGCCGGACAGTTCGAGCATCTGCCGGCAGCGCGGCAGGATTTCGTTGCCGGCGGCGGTCAGGCTCAACTTGCGCGTGGTGCGGTGCATCAGCCGTGCGCCGACCCAGTCCTCCAGTTCCGCCAGATACCGCGACACCACCGGCCGCGACAGCTCCAGGTGATCGGCCGCCGCCGACTGGCTGCCCAGATCCACCACCGTGACAAACACCCGCATTGCTTGGAGACGATCCATGATTTGCCCGCTTTCAGAAACAAACTATGTTCAAGCATCGCATTTTTTGTACCGACTCTGGCAACTAAGCTCTCTCCCATCGCCAAGCCTGGCATTTGAACAGCGGAGCAACCGATGATCGGCTTCACCACCCTCAAGCGTGTCCTACTCGCCACCGCCACCCTCGGCTTCGCCGCGCACGCCGCCGCAGCCAACCTGACCCTCGATGTCTACAACCCCGGCACCCACGCCATCTTCCCGGTGACCTCGGTGCTGGTCAGCGGCGACAAGGACGCGATCCTGGTCGATGCCCAGTTCGGCAAGTCCCAGGCCGAACAGGTGGTGGAAAAGATCCGCGCCAGCGGCAAGCAACTGACCACCATCTACATCAGCCACGGCGACCCGGACTACTACTTCGGCCTCGACACCCTGACCAAGGCGTTCCCGAACGCCAAGGTGCTGGCCTCGCAGCCGACCGTCGACCACATCAAGCAGACCGTGGACGGCAAGCTGGCGTTCTGGGGCCCGAAAATGGGCGACGACGTACCGGCCAAGACCATCGTGCCGGGTGTGCTTGAGGGCGACAGCCTGATCCTCGAAGGGCAGAAGCTGCAAGTGGTCGGCCTGGAAGGCAAGCAGCCGGACCGCAGCTTCGTGTGGATCCCGTCGCTCAAGGCCGTGGTCGGCGGCGTGGTGGTGGCCGAGAACATCCATGTGTGGATGGCCGATACCCAGACCGCGCAATCCCACGCCGACTGGCTGGAGACCCTGCACTCGATCGAGACCCTGAAGCCGAAGACCGTGGTGCCGGGTCACTACCTGGGCGACAGCGGCCGCTCGCTGGCCTCGGTGCGGTTCACCGCCGACTACATCAAGGCCTTCGACGAAGAGACCGCCAAGGCCAAGGACTCCGCCGCCCTGATCGCCGCGATGAAGAAGCGCTACCCGACGCTGGGCGAGGAAAGCTCCCTGGAACTGAGCGCCAAGGTCGCCAAGGGCGAAATGAAGTGGTGAGCCGTTCCTGAACTTAGCAACACTCTCAAGCCAACTGGAGAATGTCATGAGCAAGATCGCAATCATCGGTGCCACCGGCCGGGCCGGCAGCCAATTGCTGGAAGAGGCCCTGCGCCGCGGCCACAGCGTCACCGCCATCGCCCGGGACACGTCGAAGATCGGCACCCGTGCCGGCGTGACGGCCAAGGCCCTCGACGTGCTGGACGCCGCCGCGCTGCAAGCGGCGGTGGCCGGCCATGACGCGGTGATCAGCGCCGCGCATTTCGCCACCGTGCCGGCCGCTGCCGTGACCGGTCCGGTGAAGCAGGCCGGGGTCAAGCGTCTGCTGGTGGTCGGCGGCGCCGGTTCGCTGCTGCTGCCGGACGGCACCCGGGTGATCGACAGCGCAGGTTTCCCGGCCGAGTACAAGGCTGAGGCCAGCGCCGGTGCCGCGTTCCTTGAGGCGTTGCGTCAGGAGAAAGAACTGGACTGGACGTTCCTGTCGCCGTCGGCGGAGTTCGTCGAAGGCGAGCGCAGCGGTAAATTCCGGGTGGGCAAGGACGATCTGCTGGTCAGCGCCGAAGGCCGCAGCTGGATCACCTTCGCCGATTACGCCATCGCCTTGATCGACGAAGTGGAGACACCGAAGCATTCGCGCCAGCGTTTCACCGTCGGCTACTGATCACCCCGCACAGTGGGAGCCACTGTCTGGCTCCCGCTTCTGCGGTGCGTTCACCGACGCCATCGCCAGCAGGCTGGCTCCCACAGG
>NZ_JBIVHR010000046.1:12519-21335 GCF_044749305.1 Pseudomonas sp. NPDC089534
CAGGGGCCGGCGGGGATCCCGCTCTTGAAGGTGTCGGTTCAGAAAGCTCAAGGCTGAGTGTCCCTCCGCCATCGCCAGCAGGCTGGCTCCCACAGGGGCCGGCGGGGATCCCGCTCTTGAAGGTGTCGGTTCAGAAAGCTCAAGGCTGAATGTTCCTCCGCCATCGCCAGCAACTGGCTCCCACAGACTCCTCGGCGCCGCCGATCCCTGTGGGAGCCAGCCTGCTGGCGATGACGTCAGTGAAGACGCCGCAAAACCCAGTGGCTCAGCGGGTATGCGCCTGCTCCACCAGCCACACCATCAACTCCCGCAGCTTCGCCGACGGCTCAGGCCTGTCCGGCGCCACCACGTAGTAGCCAAGCCCTGTCTTCACCTTCAAGTCGAACGGTGTCACCAGCCGTCCGGCGTTCAGGTCATCGCCGATCAACGACCAATCGCCGATCGCCACGCCCGTGCCGTGGGACGCCATCGACATGGCCTGGTCCAGCGTCTCGAAATGCTGGCCGCTGCCGATGTTGTTCAGCCGCAGGTCGGCGGCCTTCAGCCACAGCGTCCAGTCCTGATCGTCGTGGGTGGGGTGCAGCAGCAGGTGCTGCTGCAGGTCCGCCGGCGCGTTGAGGCCCGGTGCGCCCTTGAGCAGCATCGGCGAGCAGACCGGCGTCAGTTGCTCGTCGAACATGTGCAGCGCAGCCGGCAGGTCGTGGGGCGCGGTGCCGTAGATCACCGCCGCGTCGAACTGTTCGCGCTGGAAGTCGACCCCATGCTGGAGCGAGGCGGTCAGCTTCACCGGCGCGTCCGGGCGTTCCCGTTGCCACTGCATCAGGCGCGGCAGCAGCCAGCGCATCACGCAGCTCGGTGCCTTGAGTTGCAGGGTCTCGCGCTTGGCGCCGATCTGCTCCACCGAATCGCCGATCAGGTCGAACACCTGCTGCACCTTCGGCAGCCATTCGCGGCCTTCGGCGGTCAGTTCCAGCCCCCGGGCCAGGCGGATGAACAGCTCATAGCCCAGGTGATCCTCAAGCCCGGCGATCTGCCGGCTCACCGCGCCCTGGGTGATGTGCAACTGCTCGGCGGCCCGGGTGAAGTTGCAGCACTGCGCGGTGACCAGAAACGTGTGCAGGGCGGGCAGGGGAGGCAGTCGTTTCATGTGGATCCAAGGTATGACGTGAGGACATGGCTAGTATGAGCTTTTATCGATTGTTGCGGCTATGGGGCGCCCGTTTCAATGAGGCCATTCCCGGACTCCCACAAAAGGAGGCCGGAGTCTCAATCGAACAAGAAGGGCATAACCATGGCGACATGCGGCGAAGTACTGGTCAAGTTACTCGAGGGCTACGGGGTCGAGCAGGTGTTCGGCATCCCGGGGGTGCACACCGTGGAGCTGTATCGCGGGCTGGCCCGTTCGAGCATCAACCACGTCACCCCGCGGCATGAGCAGGGCGCCGGCTTCATGGCCGACGGCTATGCGCGCACCAGCGGCAAGCCGGGCGTGTGCTTCATCATCACCGGCCCCGGCATGACCAACATCACCACCGCCATGGGCCAGGCCTACGCCGACTCGATCCCGATGCTGGTGATCTCCAGCGTGCAGTCGCGCAGCCAGTTGGGCGGCGGCCGCGGCAAGCTCCACGAGCTGCCGAACCAGAGCGCGCTGGTGGGCGGCGTGGCGGCGTTCTCCCACACCCTGATGTCCGCCTCGGAACTGCCGGCGGTGCTGGCCCGCGCGTTCGCGCTGTTCCAGGCCGGGCGTCCGCGTCCGGTGCACATCGAGATCCCGCTGGACGTGCTGGTCGAAGACGCCGATGACCTGCTCGCCAGCGTGCCGGTGCACATCGACCGCGCCGGTGCCGCACCGTCTGCCGTGAACCGCATGGCCGAACGGCTGGCCGGCGCGCAGCGTCCGCTGATCCTCGCCGGCGGCGGCGCCATCGACGCGGCCGCCGAACTCACCGAACTGGCCGAACGGCTGGACGCGCCGGTGGCGCTGACCATCAACGCCAAAGGCATGTTGCCGTCGGGCCATCCGCTGCTGATCGGTTCGACCCAGAGCCTGGTCGCCACCCGTGCGCTGGTGGCCGATGCCGATGTGGTGCTGGCCATCGGCACTGAACTGGCGGAAACCGACTACGACGTCACCTTCGCCGGCGGCTTCGAGATTCCCGGCCAACTGCTGCGCGTCGACATCGACCCGGACCAGACCGTGCGCAACTACCCGCCGCACGTGGCGCTGGTGGCCGACTCGCGCAACGCGGCCCAGGCCTTGCTCAGCGCGTTGGCCCATCACCCCCTGGCCGAGCGCCGCAACGATTGGGGCCAGGTGCGCGCCGCCCGTCTGCGTGAGGAGTTGGCCGCTGGCTGGGACGCGCCGGCCCTGGCCCAGACCCGCTTCCTGGAAACCGTCCTGCACGAACTGCCGGAAGCGGTGTTCGTCGGTGATTCCACGCAACCGGTGTACACCGGCAACCTCACCTTCAACCCGGATCATCCGCGCCGCTGGTTCAACGCCTCCACCGGCTACGGCACCCTCGGCTACGCCTTGCCGGCGGCCATCGGCGCCTGGCTGGGCGGTCGCCTGGAGCAAGGCGCGCGCCCGCCGGTGGTGTGCCTGATCGGCGACGGCGGCCTGCAGTTCACCCTGCCGGAACTGGCCAGCGCCGTGGAGGCACGGGTGCCGGTGATCGTCCTTTTGTGGAACAACCAGGGCTACGAAGAGATCAAGCGCTACATGGTCAACCGCGCCATCGAACCGGTGGGCGTGGACATCTACACCCCTGACTTCATCGGCGTGGCCCAGGCCCTGGGCTGCGCGGCCCAATCGGCCGGCTCCGTCGAGCAACTGCGTGGCGCGCTGCGGGCGGCCACGGACCGTCAGGGCCCGACCCTGATCGAAATCGACCAGACCCAATGGATGAAGGCGGTGGCGCAATGAGTTCGGCCCTGAATTTTCCGACGACCCTAGACGGTCTCTACATCAATGGCCAATGGTCGTCCGGCGGCGAACACCTGCGGGTGATCAACCCGGCCACCGAAGCGCTGCTGACCACGGTCAACGGCGGCGACGAGCGCTCGGTCGACCGTGCGGTGGCGGCGGCGACCGAAGCCTTCAAGGCCTGGTCGAAGACCACCGGCGCCGAGCGTGCGGCGATCCTGCGCAACATCGCCAACGGCGTGCGCAACGGCCGCGAACACCTGATGAAGCTGCAGTCGAGCAACAACGGCAAGCCGCTGTTCGAGGCGGTCATCGACGTCGATGACGTGATCGCGACATTCGAATATTACGCCGGGCTGGCTGAAGGCCTGGACGCCAAAAACGACGCGGATGTGCCGCTGCCCAGCGACGACTTCAGCGCCCGCGTGCGCCGCGAGCCGTGCGGCGTGGTCGGGCTGATCGTGCCGTGGAACTTCCCGATGGTGACCACCGCGTGGAAGCTCGCCCCGGCCCTGGCCGCCGGCTGCTGCGTGGTGCTCAAACCCTCGGAAGTGACCCCGCTGGCGGAGCTGGAACTGGCGGCGATCATCGCCGAGTCCGGCCTGCCCGACGGCGTGTTCAACCTGGTCTGCGGCACCGGGCTGGCGGTGGGGGCGCCGCTGGCGGCGGATCCGCGCATCGCCAAGGTGTCGTTCACCGGCAGCAACGCGGTGGGGGTGCAGGTGATGCAGCGCGCCGCCGAGACGGTCAAGGGCGTGAGCCTGGAGCTGGGCGGCAAGTCCTCGCTGCTGGTGCTGGCCGACGCCGACCTCGACCTGGCGGTGGAACTGGCCTGCGGCGGCGCCTTCTTCAACGCCGGGCAAATGTGCTCGGCGACCAGCCGGGTGCTGGTCGCCGATGAACTGGCCGACGAGTTCCTCACGCGGCTCAAGGCGCGCGCCGAGAAGATCCGCGTGGCCGACCCGTTCGATGCGGACGTGGAGATGGGCGCACTGGTCAACCAGGCGCAGTACCAGCGGGTGCTCGGCCACATCGACCGCGGCCTGAGCGCCGGGGCGAAGCTGGTGTGCGGCGGCAACCGTCCCGCCGACCTGGCCCGCGGCTATTTCTTGCAGCCGACGGTGTTCACCGAAGTGCCCCTGGACAGTGCGCTGTGGTGCGAAGAGATCTTCGGGCCGGTGGTGTGCGTGCGCAGTTTCGCCACCGAGGCCGAGGCGGTCGCCCTGGCCAACGACAGCCGGTTCGGCCTGGTGGCCAGTGTGGTCACCCGTGACGCCGAGGCCGCGGACCGGGTCGCCGATGCCCTGCAGGCGGGGCTTGTGTGGCTGAACGCGCCGCAGGTGATCTTCCCGCAGACGGCCTGGGGCGGCTACAAGCAGAGCAGCCTGGGCCGTGAGCTGGGGCCGTGGGGACTGGCCGCGTTCCAGGAAATCAAGCACGTGGTGCGGGCGCTCTGAACGCCCGAAAAAAGTGAGCGCATGCCTCGCAATGAGGCATGCGCCGGCGTCATGGCTCCAATGAGTTTTTATCGATGGTCAGCGCTTGCGCCCGACCTCAGGATGAATCCGCCGACTTCGCCCAAGCCCTTTGAAACCGGGACTTTGGCGGTTCCGGACGGTCAGCGCAAGGGTTGCGGTCAATCTCATACTTACAAGAACAAAGGGAGTCCTTCATGGGCGAGCACGATCTGAACAGGCGTCAATTCATCAAGACCGTCGGCGTGGCCTCGGTGGCTGCGGCGGCGTTGAGCATGCCCTTCATCCGGGCGAGCGCCAGCGACACCCGCTTCGCCGGCAAGACCCTGCGCCTGCTGACCTGGTCGGATGACACCGGCCTGGCCGCGTTGCGCAACATCGCCGCGACCTTCGAGGCCAAGACCGGCGCCAAGGTGATCGCCGACCGCACCGGCAGCACCTCGGAAATGGTCGCCAAGCTCAAGGCCGGCGGCGACCGTCCGCAGTACGACATCATCACCCTGGCCGGCGTCGGCGCCGAAGGCCTGGCCGCCGCCGGGCTGCTGGAAAAGCCGGACCTGAACCGCATCCCCAACTTGGTCGACGTGCCGGAAAAGTACCGCACCGGCGCCAACGGCCACGGCATCGGCTACCTGCTGTGGTGCAACAGCCTGGTCTACAGCACCCGCACCCAGAGCACCGCGCCGGACAGCTATGCCGCGCTGTGGGACGCTGACCTGGCGCCGAACATCTTCCTGCCGCCGCCGAACTGGACCGAGGCGATGGACCTGATCATCATCGCCGCCAAACTGGCCGGCGGCGACGAGCACAACATCGAGCCGGGCTTCAAGAAACTGGCCGAGCTCAAGGACCGCGTGGTGACCCTGGGCGAGAACCCCAACCAGATCGCCGAGCTGTTCCGCACCGGATCCCTCGACATGGGCGGGCTCTACGCCCCGGCGTTCTTCCCCAAGCAGATCCGCGACGCGAACTACGGCCTGGGCGCCACGTTCGGCATGAAGGAAGGGTTCTACACCGACCTGATGCTGTCGGTGATGCCCAAGAACCGTCCCGGCGACACCGACCTGGCCTACGCCTTCATCGATCACTCCCTCGACCCGCTGGTGCAGGGCAAGATGGCCGAAGACATCTTCAACGGGCCGGTCAACGCCAAGGCGATCATCTCCGCCGAGGCGCGCAAGAGCCCGTACATCCTGACGCCGGAACAGATCGCCGAGAAGGCGATCATGCACGACAACGCCTTCCTGGCCACCGTGCATGACCAGTGGATCCGTCGCTACACGGAAATCTTTTCTTCCTGAGCCGAACGCAAACCTTCGGAACACCGCAAATCCCTGTGGGAGCTGGCTTGCCAGCGATAGCAATCTGTCAGTGACATCGTTTTCGACAGGTCGGCCGTCATCGCTGGCAAGCCAGCTCCCACAGGGTTCGCGGGGGTTTGGAAATCTGTGTTTGTCAGTTGTTCTTCCATTGACGAGATCATTGCCATGGAACACCAATCCCTGACCCACCCGGTCGGCGCGGCCGACGTGCGCCCGGCGCGCGGCGTTTCGCCCACTGTCCGGGCGTGGTTTTTCCTCACGCCGTCGATGCTGTTCCTCGGCGTGCTGATCGCCGCCAGCCTGCTGGTGCTGCGCATGAGCATCGGCACCAAGGGCGCGGAGTGGACGGGCTTCAGCCTGGCCAGCTACGCGCAGCTGCTCGAACCGTACTACCTCAAGTCGTTGCTGCTGACCCTGCGCCTGGCGCTGATCAGCGCGGTGATCGCCGTGCTGCTGGCGATCCCGGTGGCGTACACCATGTCGCGCCTGACGTCGCCGTTCGTGCGGCGGATCTTCCTGGCGGCGGTGTTGCTGCCGCTGCTGGTCAACCTGTTGCTGCAAAGCTACGGCTGGCTGGTGATCCTCGGTCCCGGCGGCATGCTCAACCAGACCCTGATGGGGCTGGGCCTGATCAAGCGGCCGATCATGCTGCTGTACAACCAGAACGGGGTGCTGATGGGGCTGGTGCAGACCGCCTTCCCGCTGGCGGTGCTGCCGATCGCCAGCGCCATGCGCGGCGTGTCGCGCAGCTTCGAAGAGGCCGCCGCGACCCTGGGCGCCAGCCGCTGGCAGGTGTTCCGCCAGGTGGTGCTGCCGATGAGCCTGCCGGGGATCATCACCGGCGCGACGCTGGTGTTCGCCTACAACGCCAGCAGCTTCGTGGTGCCGCTGCTGCTGGGCGGCCGGCGGGTGCCGATGCTGGCGGTGATGGTGCACGACCAGATCGCTCCGCTGATGAACTGGCCCGCCGCGTCCGCCGCAGGCGTAGTGCTGATCGTCACCACCCTGGCGATCATGACCCTGTCCGAATACGTCACCGGCCGCCGTCGCCGGTTGCTGGAGGCTTCGCAATGACTGCCCTGACCAAGAAGCGCCACGCGCTGCTGCCCGGCGACACGGGCACGTTCGCCGGGATCCTGTCCGGCGTGATCCTGCTGCTGGCGGTGCTGCCGATCCTGACCATGATCGTGATGTCGTTCAGCGGCGCGTCGAACCTCGACTTCCCGCCGGCCAGCTACAGCCTGCAATGGTACAAGGCCGCGTGGCACACCTTCGTCTCGCCGGACGCCAGCGACGTGCTGAGCCTGGGCCAGGCCATGGCCACCAGCCTGCTGGTGTCGTGCCTGACCATGGTCTTCGCCACCCTGATCGCGGTGCCGGCGGCCTACGCGCTGACCCGCTGCGAGTTCCGCGGCAAGGCCGTGGCGCTGCAACTGATGTCGCTGCCGCTGGTGTTCCCGATGGTGGTGCTGGGCCTGGCGATGCTGTTGGTGTTCGACAGCCTGCCGTTCCACATGACCACCTCGCGGCTGGTGATCGCCCACGTGATCCTGGCGCTGCCGTTCGTGGTCAAGAACTGCACGGCGGCCATGCTCTCCATCGGCAGCGAGGTCGAGGAGGCGGCGCAGATGCTCGGCGCCTCGCCGCTGCGGGCGATCGTCGATGTGGTGGTGCCGCTGATGAAATCGGGGATCCTGGCGGGCATGCTGCTGGCGTTCATCGTTTCGTTCAACGAATTCACCGTCACCTATTTCCTCTACACCATCGACGTCATGACCGTGCCGATCTGGATGTACAGCCGCACCGTGTCCTCGCTCGACCCTACCGTGTTCTCGTTTGCCGTGCTGATCGTGCTGATCGACTTCGTCCTGATCTGGGCGCTGGAGAAGCTGGTGGGCGAGGGCGGCGTTTCCTTCTGATTTGAGGTGCAACATGTCTGGACTGATTCTGGAAAACGTCGAGAAGCATTACGGCTCGGCCTGCGCGGTGAAAGACGTCAACCTGCATTTGCCCCAGGGCAAGCTGGTGTGTTTCCTGGGGCCGTCGGGCTGCGGCAAGACCACCTTGCTGCGCATGATCGCGGGGCTTGAGACCCTCACCGGCGGCGAGATCCGCCTGGACGGCGAGGACATCGGCCACACCCCGGCGCACCTGCGCAACTTCGGCATGGTGTTCCAGTCGCTGGCGCTGTTCCCGCACATGACCGTGGGCGAGAACATCGCCTATCCGCTCAAGCTGCGCGGCGTCGGCAAGGCCGAGCAGCGGGCGCGGGTGGTGGAGCTGCTGGAGATGATCCAGTTGCAGGCGATGATCGACCGCCCGGTGGCCAAGCTCTCCGGCGGCCAGCGCCAGCGGGTGGCGATCGCCCGGGCGATTGCCTCGCACCCCAAGATCCTGCTGCTCGACGAGCCGCTGTCGGCGCTGGACGCCAAGCTGCGCGAATCGATGCAGGTGGAGATCCGCCAGCTTCAGCAGCGGCTGAACATCACCACCATCATGGTCACCCACGACCAGCGCGAAGCCATGACCATGGCCGACATCGTGGTGGTGCTGGGCGAGCACCGGGTGCAGCAGGTGGGCACGCCCATCGAGATCTACCGGCACCCGGCCAACGAGTTCGTGGCGGACTTCATCGGCTCGGGCAACATTTTCCCGGCCACGGCGCTGGGCGACGGCAAGATCGTGCTGCCGGGCGGCGACGCGCTGCAAGTGCCGATCTGCAGCAGCATCGTGGTGGGGCAGAAGGTGAAGATGCTGATCCGCCCCGAAGACCTGCAACTGTCGGCGCCCCAGGCGACAGCGGGCAACCGTTTGCTGGGCAAGGTGACGTTCGTGCGCGACATCGGCGCGACCATCGAGACCACGGTGGAGTGTTCCGGGGTGACGTTCACCGCACTGAGCACGCCGTGCCAGGACATCGGGCTGGGGATCGGGCATCCGGTGTCGGTGACGTTGCCGTCCGAGGCGTGCCGGGTGCTGGGGGCCTGAGCCGGAGGTGATGCCGGCAGTGCCGGCCCCATCGCCAGCAGGCTGGCTCCCACATGGAACCCGTGATCAACACCGATCCCCTGTGGGAGCCAGCCTGCTGGC
>NZ_JBIVHR010000046.1:21434-21609 GCF_044749305.1 Pseudomonas sp. NPDC089534
CGCCGCACCGCAAAAAATGGATCAGACCGTGAGCCGCAACCGCGCCAGATCCCACATGGAACCCGTGATCAACACCGATCCCCTGTGGGAGCCAGCCTGCTGGCGATGGGGCCAGTCGCCGCACCGCAAAAAATGGATCAGACCGTGAGCCGCAACCGCGCCAGATCCCACAGTG
>NZ_JBIVHR010000046.1:21705-24717 GCF_044749305.1 Pseudomonas sp. NPDC089534
AGTGAATCCGTGATCAACACACATCCCCTGTGGGAGCCAGCCTGCTGGCGATGGGGCCGGTCGCCGCACCGCAAAGCATGGATCAGACGGTGAGCCGCAACCGCGCCAGATCCCACAGTGAATCCGTGATCAACACACATCCCCTGTGGGAGCCAGCCTGCTGGCGATGGGGTCGGTTGCAGCACCGCAAAAATTGGATCAGACGGTGAGCCGCAACCGCGCCAGATCCCGCAGCGGCGGCGCGCCGAACAGACGGCTGTACTCGCGGCTGAACTGCGACGGGCTTTCATAGCCCACCCGGTACCCCGCCGCCGAGGCTTCCAGCCCCTCGGTCAGCATCAGCCGCCGGGCTTCTTGCAGGCGCAGCTGTTTCTGGTACTGCAACGGGCTCATCGCCGTCATCGCCTTGAAGCGGTGGTGCAGGGTCGAGACGCTCAGGTTCACTTCCTTGGCCAGGTCATCGATGCGCAGCGGCTGCTCGAAGTTGCCGTTGAGCCATTTGATCGCCTGGCTGATGCGGTGGCTCTGGCTGTTGGCGATGGCGATCTCGTACAGCCGGTGGCCCTGGGGGCTGCGCAGCAGGCGATAGAGAATCTCCCGGCGGATCAGCGGCGCGAGCATGGCGATGTCTTTGGGCGTGTCGAGCAGGCGCGCCAGGCGCAGCACCGCGTCGAGCATGGCGCTGTCGATCCGTTCGACGTACAGGCCGCGCCCGGTCGGCCGGGTCGGCACGCCCATGGGGCCGGCGTCGGCGATCAGCGCGGTGATTTCCGCCGGGTCGATGTCCAGGCGGACGGCCAGGATCGGCTCCTCGGGCGAGACGTTCACCACCCGCCCGCTCAGCGGCATCGAGACCGAGACCACCAGGTAGTTCAGCGGATCGTAGTTGAAGTACTCGTCCGCCAGCCGCACCTCCTTGCGCCCCTGGGCCATGATGCACAGCGCCGGTTGCGCCAGCACCGGGGCGAAGTCATGGGACTGGGTGTGGCGGGACATGAACAGCGAACCGATGGCCGTGGCGTAGCTGCCGTCTTCCGAGGTGTTGCGGCGGATGAGCGTCGCCAGTTCCGCGCGCTGCTTTTCCATGTCGGCGTCCAGCGGCGCTGGAAAATGTTCGGGTGACGTCATGCACGGCCTCCTCGGCAAGGGCGGTGAAGTGGGGCAGAGCATAAGTTTGTGCAAGCTTGAGCGGTAGACACATCCTGTCGAATGCTTGCCTGATCCTGCACGGGGTTGCATCGGCCCCCAGACATGACAGGACGCAGGCGGGCAAACTTGCTCGAAACCCGTGTGACAGCACCGTGACAGGCCTTCACACTTTTTTACAGGGTTTTGAACCAGTCTCGCAGGATCGTGCAAGGCAACGGCAGGAATCGACTAACGGCGCCGGGCGGGCGGCCCGTAACCTTGGATCCTGTCGCAGCCCGTCCCCGGCTGCCACGCGACTCCCTGGGAGGGATTGAACATGTCCAAGCAAATTCCCGTCAGTCATATGGCCTTCATCCGGGCGCGCGCCGGGCGCTCGGAAGAGTTGGGCGTGCGCCTGAGCGCGCTGATCGAGCCGTCCCGCGCGGCCCCCGGTTGCCTGAACTTCGCCTTGCAGCATTCGCAGTGCGATCCGCAGCTGTGGCTGGTCTCCGGCTTCTGGAGCAGCCAGCAGGCGATGACCGCCTATTTCGCCAGCCCGTCGATGGAGGTGTTCGGCGAACTGGTGCAGGACCTGGTGGTCCATCACGTGGATTTCCACACGTTCAGGGAGGTGTCGGCCGCCCAGGCGCTCGGCGCCTGCGGCGCACCGGTACACAAACTCGCCGGTTGAGGGTTTAATGGCCGGCCTATTTGACTGAGCCGGAACCTGAGACATGGCACGTAAAGAGTTCGCACACTTCGAAGCGGTTTCCGCTGTGGTCCCCGTCGAGCTGGGCGGCAACAAGGGCTACTACGCCGCCATTGCGGTCAAGGCCCTGGTCGATGGCGGCGCTCCGCGTTTCCACAAGCTGCTGAATGAACAGGTGTTCGCCGGCGCCATCGCGGCCGACGACGCCGCGACCCGCGAGCTGGAACGCCTTCAGGGCGTGAGCGACGACGCCGAACTCATCTGGTGAGCCTCACTTGACCGCACCCGGTCGCCACATCTTGAACAACGCTTGCGGCCCCAGCTGGAAATAGTCCGCCGGCCCGCCGCCGCGCAGAATCGGTTCTGCGGCGGCGGTGTCGTAGATCCCGTCCTTGAGCAGCCATTTGGCGATGTGCACGGCGACCACCTCGCCGAGGATCAGCCAGCTCGGCACTGTCTCGCCACTCGCCCGCTGCAGCTGAATGATCTGAGTGACCTTGCATTCGAAGGACACCGGGCTTTCGGCCACCCGCGGCACCGCAATCACTTTCGAAGCCACGGTGGTCAAGCCCGCCAGCTCGAACTCGTCGACCTCCGGCCCCACCGCTGCGCAGCTCTGGTTCATCTGCTCGGCCAATGGCCGGGTGGCGAGGTTCCAGGCGAATTCGCCGGTCTGCTCGATGTTGTTCAGGCTGTCTTTGCGGCCCACGCTCGAGAACCCGATGATCGGCGGGATGTAGTTGAAGGCGTTGAAGAAGCTGTACGGCGCCAGGTTCAGCCGGCCTTCGGCATCCTGCGACGAGATCCAGCCGATGGGGCGCGGGCCGACGATGGCGTTGAACGGGTCGTGGGGCAGGCCGTGGCCGTTGGCGGGTTCGTAGAAGTGGATGTCATCGGGCATGGCGCGGGCGGTCCTGGAAGGCTGTGTTCTGAGGGGGGCCATAGTGCAAGCGCAGGGCGCTGATTTCCAGCCCGGTGCAGAAGGCTGCGGGGGCAACTGTCTTGATGCTGTCTTGCGGTGCCCGGGCCGGCGCCATCGCCAGCAGGCTGGCTCCCACAGGGTTTTGCTTGGGACCTGGCAGTTGTGTCGCTGCAGAAATGAACAAGCCCGGCATTGGCCGGGCTTTGGTGTTTGCATCCGCGCTTCAGCTGATGGCCGCGGCGGTGCCGGTCTT
>NZ_JBIVHR010000046.1:24814-48666 GCF_044749305.1 Pseudomonas sp. NPDC089534
CTTGTCGAAGCCGTCGGCGGCGATGGCGTTGGCGGTGCCGGTCTTGTCGAAGCCGTCGGCGGCGATGGCGTTGGCGGTGCCGGTCTTGTCGAAGCCGTCAGCGGCGTAGGTGCCGGAGGTGGTGTGTTCGACCGAGGCGCTGGCGCCGGAGATGAAGTCGGCGGATTTGGTCTTGTCCGAACCGTCGGCGGCGAAGGTGTTGGCGGCCAGGAGGGACAGGGTCAGGGCGAGGATCAGTTTGGTGTTCATGGTCGTTTCTCCGGATTCGTTGGCGTTGTGTCTTGCTTGAGTTGAATGCTATGCCAATAAAATTGATTAAAAAGCGCAAAATAACGTTAATAACAATCGATTAACTAGATATTAAGGGCGTCGCGTTCGATTCGCTTCCGTCCTCGGGGCGAGCGGCGCGCAGTCAATCGATCAGGTGAGTGCAGGATGGGGCAGCGGCATTAACCGGTGATTAATCGCTGCTTTTTGCCCGTGTGACAGATTTTTCATGGAACGCCGACCGGTTTTTCACCCCTCGGACGCCAGTCTGCCGGCGGCCAGAAATCGAACAAGCGGCCGTCACACACTGGAGCTCTTGCGTTCATGAATAAACTGCCTCAAATCACCCTGGCGTTCTGGGTGATGAAAATCTGCGCCACGACCCTGGGGGAAACGGCGGGGGATCTGCTGTCGATGACCCTCGACGTCGGTTACGCGATCAGCTCGCTGATCCTGATCAGCGTGTTCGTCCTGACGCTGGTCACGCAACTGATGGCCAAGACCTACAAGCCGTTGCTGTACTGGATCGTGATCCTGTCCACCAGCACCGCCGGCACCACCATGTCCGATTTCATGGACCGCACCCTGGGCCTGGGCTACGCCACGGGCTCGATGATCCTGATCTCGATCCTGCTGGCGATCTTCGCGGCCTGGCGCCTGAGCGGCGACTCGCTCAATGTCAGCAAGGTGCAGACCTTTCGCGGCGAGATGTTCTACTGGATGGCGATCCTGTTCTCCAACACCCTGGGCACCGCATTGGGCGATTACCTGGCCGACGACTCGGGCCTGGGCTTTGCCGGCGGCGCGTTGCTGATCGGCTCGGCGATCGCGTTGGTGGTGCTGCTCAGGTACTTCACGAAGATTTCTTCGGTGGCGCTGTTCTGGGTGGCGTTCGTGCTGACCCGGCCGTTCGGCGCGACGCTGGGCGACCTGATGACCAAATCCCATGAGAAGGGCGGGCTGGACTTCGGCACCATCGGCTCGTCGGCGGTGCTGGCGGGGATCCTGGTGGTGATGATCGCCGGGGCGGCGTTTGCGCAGAAGCGTTACGGCAGCCGGCAGCGGGTGGCCGAGTCCGCTTGATGCCGGGGTGATCCCCATCGCCGTCAGGCTGGCTCCCACAAGGATTGACGGTGAACACGGGGTTGGTGGACACCGCTGACCCCTGTGGGGGCCACCCTGCTGGCAATGGGGCCATTGCAGGCTGGCTCCCACAAGGATTGGCGGTGAACACAGGGTTTGTGGACACCGCTTACCCCTGTGGGAGCCAGCCTGCTGGCGATGGGGCCATTGCAGTCACCCTTGCGGTGACTGCACGGACAGCGGTCAGTCAGTCACGATCCGCGAATGCTTCTGGGTGTCCTTCATGGTGATGTACACCAGCAGCGACACGGCGATGCATGCGGTCACGTACCAGTAGTAGCCGGTCTCCATGCCGATACTCTTGAACCACAGCGCGATGTACTCGGCGGTGCCGCCGAAGATCGACACGGTCAGCGCGTACGGCAGGCCGACGCCCAGGGCGCGGATTTCGGTCGGGAACAGCTCGGCCTTCACCACCGCGTTGATCGAGGTGTAGCCGCTGACGATGATCAGCGCCGCCATGAT
The DNA here is from genome assembly GCF_044749305.1 of Pseudomonas sp. NPDC089534. Lineage (NCBI taxonomy): Bacteria > Pseudomonadati > Pseudomonadota > Gammaproteobacteria > Pseudomonadales > Pseudomonadaceae > Pseudomonas > Pseudomonas sp. NPDC089534. Next base: position 26,690 of record NZ_JBIVHR010000046.1, read on the forward strand.
CAGGAAGAACGCGCCCCACCAGCTCTGGATCGTGTGCAGGGTCATCAGGATCGGCACGGTGAAGATCGTGCCCAGCACGCCGAAGGCGATCAGGATCGGACGCCGGCCGATCTTGTCCGACAGGCCGCCGATGACCGGTTGCAGGCACATGAACAGGAACAGCGTCGCCGCCGAGATGGTGGTGGAGTCGGAGATGCTCATGCCGACGGTGTTCACCAGGTATTTCTGCATGTAGGTGGTGTAGGTGTAGAACGCCAGGGTGCCGCCCATGGTCAGGCCGACCACGGTCAGCAGTTCCTTCGGATGGCGGAGCAAGGTGCGCATGGCGCTTTCCTTGGACTTTTCCTTTTTCACGAACGACTCGGTCTCTTCCATGCCGCGGCGCAGGTACAGCGCCACGATCGCGCAGAGGGCGCCGATGGCGAACGGAATGCGCCAGCCCCACGCGTACAGCTGTTCGGTGGTGAGGAACTGCTGCAGCACGATCAGCACGCCCAGCGCGATGAGCTGGCCGGAGATCAGGGTCACGTACTGGAAGCTGGAGAAGAAGCCGCGACGCTCCTTGGTGGCCATTTCCGAAAGGTAGGTGGCGGAGGTGCCGTACTCGCCGCCGACCGACAGGCCCTGCAGCAGGCGGGCGAACACCAGCAGGATCGGCGCGCCGATGCCGATGGTTTCGTAGTTCGGGCTCAGGGCGATGATCAGCGAGCCGAAGCACATCAGGTAGACCGAGGCCATCAGCGCCGCCTTGCGGCCCTTGCGGTCGGCGTACAGGCCCATCAGCCAGCCGCCGATGGGACGCATCAGGAAGCCCACGGCGAAGATCGCGGCGGTGTTCATCAGTTGCGCGGTAGTGGAGCCGGCAGGGAAGAAGGTCTTGGCGAAGTACAGCGAGAAGGCGGCGTAGACGTACCAGTCGTACCACTCGACCATGTTGCCGACGGAACCGCTGAAGATCGACTTGATCCGGCTGGCGGTGGTTCTTTCCTTGGCCGGCGCGGCAGCCGCCCCGAGCGGCAGGGTGTTGGAGTTATCCATTGAAGGATCCTTCGGTTAATTGTTTTTGTGGAGCGCGTCGAAACGCAGCCTGCCGGGGCTATAGCAGGAGGTGTGCCAAGGGGCGCAGGGCCGGTTTAGAGGGGGTAGGCGCGGTTGTTGAGCGGAAATCCGCTTGTTGTACGGCGGGTGATGAGCGGATTTCCGCCTATCGTGGTTCCCGCATGGGAGGCGCGTGCCCCGTAACCTGTGGGAGCCAGCCTGCTGGCGATGACGCCGGGATGGACACACTCTTGCTTGAGCCCTGCGGCGCCTCCACGGACGCCATCGCCAGCAGGCTGGCTCCTACAGTTTTGCCTGAGCCGCAAATCCTGTAGTCGCCGGGCGTCAGCTGTCCTGCACAAACATCTCCCGGCTCAACCCATGCCGCTGCATCTTTTCGTTGAAGGTGCGCCGCGGCAGCTGCAGTTCTTCGAGCACCGCCTTCACGTCGCCCTTGTGCCGGGTCAGGGCGATGCGCAGGCATTGGGCCTCGAACGCCTCTTGCTGGGCCGCCAGCGATTGCCCCGGGTCGATCCCCGGCACCGGTTCGTCCAGCCCCAGCACCTGACGTTCGGCGACGTTGGCCAGTTCCCGCACGTTGCCCGGCCAGTCGTGGCTGAGCAGATGGCTCAACTGGGCGCCGCCCAGCGGCGGGAATGTCCGCCCGAGCCGTTCGGCGGCCTGGCGGGCGAAGGCGTCGAACAGCAGCGGAATGTCTTCGCGGCGCTCGCGCAGCGGCGGCAGGCGCAGTTCGGCCACGTTCAGCCGATAGGCCAGGTCCTCGCGAAAGCGCCCGGCCCGGGCCTCGTCGAGCAGGTCGGGCTTGGTGGCGGCGACGATGCGCAGGTCCACGCGGATGCTCTGGTTCGAACCCAGCCGCTCCAGCTTCTGCTCCTGGATCACCCGCAGCAGCTTCACCTGCTGGGCCAGGGGCATGCTTTCGATCTCATCGAGGAACAGCGTGCCGCCGTCGGCGTACTCCAGCTTGCCGATGCGCTTGCCGGACGCCCCGGTGAAGGCGCCGCTCTCGTGGCCGAACAGTTCGGCCTCGAACAGTTGCTCCGGGATCGCCGCGCAGTTGAGCGCCACGAACGGTTTGTCCGCGCGCGGACCGAAGTCGTGCAGGCAGCGGGCGACCATTTCCTTGCCGCTGCCGGTTTCGCCGCGGATCAGCACGTTGACCGGCAGCGCGGCCAGGTCCAGCACCTGCCGGCGCAAGGTCTGCATGCCGCGGGAAACGCCAAGCAATGTCGCGTCCAGCCTGGCGCGGTTGTCGGCCTGCTCGTGCAGGGCGCGGTTCTCCAGCACCAGCCGGCGCTTGTCCAGCGCGCGGCGCAGGCTGCCGAGCAGGGTGTCGGGGCTGAACGGCTTTTCCAGGAAATCGTAGGCGCCGTCGCGCATCGCTTCGACGGCCATCGGCACATCGCCGTGGCCGGTCAGCAGGATCACCGGCAGGTCGGCGTCCCGGCGCTGCACTTCGGCCAGCAGTTCCAGGCCGCTTTGGCCAGGCATGCGCACGTCGCTGAGGATCACTCCGGCAAAGTGCCGGGGCAGCGCCGCCAGGCAGTCCTCGGCGCGGCTGAACAGCTGCACCTCGAAGCCGGACAGGCTCAGCCACTGCTCGACGGCGCTGCGGATGCTGCTTTCGTCATCGACCACCATCACCGAGTTGAGCATCAGATGTGCGCCTCCAGATCGATCGGCAAGGTCAGGGTGAACACCGCGCCGCCTTCGCCGTTCTCGGCGCTCAGGCGCCCGCCGGACTCATGGGCGATGGCGAACGACACCGCCAGCCCCAGGCCCAGGCCGTCGCCCACAGGCTTGGTGGTGAAGAACGGGTCGAACACCTGGCCCAGGTGTTCTTCGGCGATGCCGCCGCCGCTGTCGCTGACGCTCAGGTGCCACAGCTGCTGATCGGCCTCCAGGCGGATCAGCAGGCGCTTGCACGGTTTGCCGTGCATGGCGTCGAGGGCGTTGCGCAGCAGGTTGATCAGCACCTGCTCCAGGCGGATCGCATCGCCGCGCACCCACGCCGGGCGGGTCAGGTGCAGCACCAGGCTGACTTGCTCGTCGCGCAGGCGGGTGTCGAGCAGTTGCAGGGCCTGGTCGACCACGGTCGCCAGGTCCAGCCGTTCGCGCAGGCCGCTGGGGCTCTTGCGGGCGAAGGTCTTCAGGTGGCCGGTGAGGGCGGCCATGCGGGTGAGCATGTCGTCCACCGGTTTGAGCGCCTTGTAGGCCTCATCGACGCGGCCATGATCGAGCAGCAGGCGAAGCGTGGCCAGTTGCATGCGCTGGGCGGTCAGCGGCTGGTTGATCTCGTGGGCCAGCGCGGCGGACATCTGCCCCAAAGCCGCCAGTTTGGCCGACTGCACCAGGCCGTCCTGGGCGGTGCGCAGCTCGCGGGTGCGTTCCTCCACCAGTTGCTTGAGCTCGGCGCGGCTGCGCTGGCGCATCTTGCCCAGGCGCCAGCGCTGGTTGAGGAACAGCAGCAGGAACACCAGCGCCAGCCACACGCCGGCGGCGGCGAGCCCGGCGTTGCGCAGGTCCTCGAACGCCACCTGCGGGCGGCGCAGCAGGTGCAGCGTCCAGCCTTCGGCGGTCAGCGGCAGGGATTCCCACAGGTAGTCCGCCGTGCCCTGGGGGCCTTCGACCCGGCGCAGGTCGCTGGTGTCGTCGAACCGGCGCAGCGACAGGTGCGTGAGCGGCACCAGCGCCTGTTTGTCGTATTGGCGCGTGGCCTTGATGTCGGCCAGGTCGCCGGCGTCCAGCGGCCGCAGCGCGCGGTAGCGCCAGCCCGGCTGGTTGGCGATGAAGATGATGCCCCGCGCATCGCTGACCAGCAGGGTGTCGCTGCCTTGGCTCCATTCGCGTTCAAGCTCGGGGAATTCGAGCTTGACCACCATCGCCCCGAGGAATTCGTCCTGTTCGCCGAGCACGGCGCTGGAGAGGAAATAGCCGGGGATCCCGCTGGTCACGCCCACGGCATAGAAGCGCCCGCTGCCCTGGGTGCGGGTCTGGCTGAAGTAGGGGCGGAACCCGTAGTTGTGGCCGACGTAGCTGCTGGGCAGGCGCCAGTTGCTGGCGGCCACGGCCAGGCCGGTGCGGTCGAGCAGTTCGAGGGTCGAGGACTGCGCCGCGCCGTTGATCTTCTCCAGCTTCAGGTTGAGCGCCGCCTGCTGCTCGGCGCCCACCGGGCCGCCCAGGGCTGCGCGCAGCTGCGGGTCGAGCGCGAGCACGGCGGGCAGGGCGCGGTAGCGGTCGATCAGGGTGTGCAGGGAATTGGCGTACAGCGCCAGTTGCTGGCTGGCGCGGGCCGCGTCCTCCTCCAGGGCCTGGCGTTCGGCGTGGCGGATGGCCAGGGTCGCGGCCAGGACGGCGCCGGCGATGATCAGCAGGGTGTACAGCGACAGACGCAGGGTACGGGAAGTCGGCAGCATGCTGGGGCGAACGGATGGGGGACGGGCGGGCACGATAGCACGGGGCTGCGCATCGTTCCCGTTTCACGCGTTACCCGATCAGACGGCGCTGAACCGGTGCGAGTGCGAGCGCAGCATGGTTTGGGTGTACTTCAGTTCCTCTACGACTTGACGGGTCGCAAGCCGCAGGCTTTCCTTGGTGTCGCCGGCGTTGTCGCCGAAGTAGCTGAAGGTATGGATGGCATTGACGTCAGCGTTGTCGAAGAGGTTCTCGACACTGAGCATGTTGAGGTCGATGGCTTCGATCAGCGAAGTGAGGTGGGCATCGCCTTTAGCGGTCTTTTCGGGCGACAGCGCGCCGACGGCCCCTATGGCTTCATGGACGATTTCGACGGCGCCCAACAGCGTGCCGGCCACGGCGCTCACTTCGCTGGCGGCACCGGGCACGACTTGCTTGGCGCCCAGGCCGATGGCCAGGCCCGTGCCTTCCTTTGCGGCCTTCAGCGCCCCTTTTTGAGTGTCGGGAAGCATCTTCGAGTATTTTTGCCGGGCGTAGTCGAAAGGCGCCATGGTCTTGTATTCCGCCTTCTGGATGATCTTCTCCGGCGAGAGCCGGCTGGCCTTGAACTTGATCGAGGCACTGGCGCCGGTGCGCTCGGCCGCATAGTCCCAGAGCAGGGTGATCGCTTTTTTCGCCGCGAACCCCATCGCGACGCCCACCACATTGCCGGCTCCCGGCGCTACGGCACCGAGGGCCTGGCTCCCCACGCCCACGGCGAGTCCGCCGGCGTAGGCAACGGCTTGTCCGGCCAGGTGGGTTGCGCCGCGCCGGGCGACAGAGGCTGCAAAGCCGGTCGGTGTGCGGTGGCTGAGAATCTGCTGTTGGGCATCAAGGCCACGGCGCAGGGACAAGGCAAGGATTTGCATGTGCCGTTCGATGCCTTCGGACAGGGCTTTCTTCGCCTTGAGCGGAGCCAGACGCAGTTCCCGGCGTGCATCGCTTTCCCTTTCCAGCCTGTGGAGCCACGCCAAGGCTGGCTCCTTGATTTCACCCCCGACATCGATGAAGTTGACCGGGTCGTTTCCGACAAAGGCATAGAGGTTCAACCCATCCACATCCCCCGCCGGATCGGCGCTGACCCATCGCTGCAGCCAGGGTGCGTAGTAGCGGGCGCCGTAGTGGTACAGGCCGCTGGCGTCCATCTCCTGCCCCGAATAGCGCACGGTCTTGTGGCTGGCCTCCAGCAGTGAGCGGGCGCCCCACCACGCGGTGCCGCCGAAGGCATAGTAGTGCTCCAGAGAGATGACGCCGGCCCGGCGGTCGAGCTCCAGCGAACAGGAACCCAGATGATCGTCGAGGCTGTAGCGCAGCTGGTCGGCTTCGATGTCGGCCGGCTTGCCGCTGAGCCAGTGCAGGCAGCGGGCGCCCGGCAACTCGATGACGTGCAGCCGCTGGCCGTCGCTGCGGGTATGGATCTGCAGGCCGGGCAGGTAGTGCACTTCGCGCCGGTGAGTCACCGACGGGGTGTGGCTGAGCCAGCGTTTGTGAACGCGCACGCCCTGGCTGTAGCGATAGGATTCCTCGTCGTCGGGCAGGCCGTTGCTGTGTCGCACCAAGGTCACCCGCGCCAGTTGATCGCGGCTGTTCCATTCCAGCGGCAAGGTGCCGGGCTGCAGCTTCAACTGGTTGCCGTGGGCGTCGAAGTGTTCGGTGAACACCGGATCGGGGTCGCCCGCTTTCTGGCGCACACCGCGATTGCTGTGGGCATCGATGACGGTTTGCCAAGTGAAGTTGTGGCCTTCGCGCACATGCAGCAGTTCGACCAGATTGTTGCCGGTGTCGTAGCGGTAGTGCTCGGTGTAGCTGAAGCGCCGGCCGGGGTCGATGGGCTGGACCGGCTGCGGCAGGCCCGGTGATTGCTGAGGTATTTCGCCCTCGAAACCACGGGTCTCGATCAGCCGATACAGCGAGTCGTAGACAAAATGGCGATGCGGCTCCACGCGCTGGTTGGCGAAGTAGACCGTGGCTAAGGTGTGGTCTTCGATGCGCAGGACATTGCCCATCGGATCGTGGAAGTAATGCAGATCCTGCAAGGGTCTTTCCTGGCCCTTTCGGGCCAGCTGCCGAATCAGGCGATTGTTGGTCGGGTCGTAGGACCAGGTGCTCAGCACGCCGTTGCCGGCCAGTCGTTCGGTGGGTTGGCCGGCGGCGTCGTAGGACGTGCGAAGCAGGACCGGTTCTGCCTCGCCGGCCCCGGCCAGCTGCAGCAAGCCCTGCGCGAGTTGCCCGGCGAGGTCGTAGCGGGATTCCTGCCGGTGACCGCCGGCGTCGGTATGGCCCAACATGTTGCCCAACGGGCCGAAGCGGCGGGAGGTGGTGTAGGTCTCGGGTTCGCCGGCGAAGGTGCGGGTTTCGCTCAGTGCCTGGCCGTGCAGGCCGTAGTGGTGGAAAGCGACCGTGCCGGCGGGGTCGAACTGTCCGGTCAGCCGGCCGCGAAGGTTGCCTTCGGCATCCGCTCCGCCGTCGGCGTAGGTGAACTGCTCAACCCCCTCCTGGCGGTTCTCGTCGACGGAAATCACCCGCAGCAAACGGTCGTGGCGGTAACGCCAATGGGTGCCGCGAAGATCCCAGCGTTGCAGCGTTTCATTGGTCGGCCCCGGCAGACTGAGACGGCGGCCGGCGTCGACGCTTTCGACCCGAACCGGTTCGCCGCCCAGTGTGTAGGCGGTGACGAGATTGGGGCGGGAGCCGACGTCGAACCAGCGAGGATCCGATTGCCCGGTCAGGCGACCGAGCGCATCGTGGGACTGGCGGGTGACGAGCGCCTGCGCAACCCCGTCGGCAACCGTGCGCCAGTAAGCCACCTGACGCACGGCGAGTCCCCGGCTGTCCTGCACCGTGAGTGAAGGCGTTCGCCGGTGGACGGAGCTAGGCAAGGTTTGTCCACCATTTGTAAAGCTGGGTCCTTGCCAATGCGCCGTCGGCGGGCGGGTGCCGTTGCCGGGCCAGGAATCGAGCGTCCGTGGTGTTCATGTCCTTGTAGGCCGCGATGCCTCTTTGCGCATGGGCGATATCGTTCAGGACGGCGTTTGTCTGGGTGAGCAGGTCTGCCCGGTTGATGGGCCTGCCGAGCACTCCGGTGGATATCGCATCGACGCCCAAGGCGTCAAAAGCCGCTTCGGCCTTGGACGACCGCGTTTCGATGGACTCCTTCCAGTCGGTGAGCATTATCTCGATCTTTTGGATCTTCATCGGCGTGAGCACGTTCTTGATGTCCTCCGCCTCGATCGCCCGGGCAAACATATTGATGGTGCCGGGGATGATGGAGATCCATGTGGCCATGACCCTGTTCATGATGAATTCGGGGTTGAGCACGGCGTTCAGCCCTGGGTGGATCAGGTTGTCCTTGGCGTCCTGCCAGTTGTTGATCGGCGCTCTGGCGCCGGTGATGCCCAATTGCTCATCGATGGCCTTGACCGACATCGTCGAAGTCTGCGGAATGAGCGGGCCGAGCGTGACGCCGAGCTTGTCCGCAATTTTGTTGGTGACAGGGTCAATCATCGCGCCCGCGACATCGCCGCCGATGTTGCCCCCGATCAGGCCGCCGGCGTTGAAGTACGGAACGTCGGCGGGAATGCCGGGTGTCGCGGCGCCGATGAGACCGGCCCCCAACACGCCCGCTTCGTAGCCGAAGATGCCCTTGACGGTCTCCACCGCCAGATTGGCCATCAGGTTTCGCGTGATGTGTTTCTCGTTGATGATGTCGTGCAACTGAATCAGCAGATGCGAAGCGTGCCCGCCCACCATGGAAGCGAATGCCGAATACTGCAGGATGTCGGTTCTTTCCTTCGACTCGCCCGCAAGATCCACGTGGTGCATCGGGCCGTTGCCCACAAACGCGAACAGGTTCAACCCGTCCACGTCCCCGCCCGGATCGGCGCTGACCCAACGCTGCAGCCAAGGCGCGTACTGGCGGGCGCCGTAGTCGTACAGCCCGCTCACGTCCATTTCCTTGCCCGAATAGCGGATCGTCCTGTAGCCGACCTCAAGGCTTGAGCGGGCGGTCATCCAGGCGGTGGCGCCGAACGGGTAATAGCCTTCGTGGCTGATCAGTTGCGCACGGGCGTCCAGTTCCATCACGCACGAGCCCAAGTGGTCGCTCAAGGTGTAGCGCAACTGGTCGGCGTCGATGCCGGGTGGTTGGCCGCTTTCCCAGTGCAGGCAGCGCACGCTGCCCAGGCCTGCGGCGAGGGTGATGACGTGGAGCGTTTCGCCGTTGTCCTTTGTGCGGATCTCCAGTCCCGGCAGGTAGCGCACCTCATGGAAGTGGCTGTTGGCGGCGTTATGGAAGTCGTGGCGCTTGAAGACCCGCACGCCCTGGCTGTAGCGGTAGCGTTCCTCGTCGTCGGGGCCGGACGGACGCTGCACCAAGGTGACCGTGTCCAGGCGGTCGCGGGCGTTCCACCGCAGCGGCTGGCCGGGCTGCAGCGCCAGCAGGTTGCCGTGGCGGTCGAACAGGGTGCCGATGGCGGGCTCCGGCTCGCCTTCGGCCCAGCGCACGCCGCGGTTGCTGGCGGGATCGATGAACATCCGGCGGGTGTGGTTGGCGCCGTCGCGCACGTGGCGCAGCTGGATCAGGTTGTGGCCTTGGTCGTAGGCGTAGGTCTGCACGTAAGGGCGCCGGTCGGCGGGATCGGTCGGATGAGGCCGTCCAGGGATGTCCGACGGGGGCGCGTCGTCGTGGCCGCTGGCGGTGTGCAGGCGGTACAGCGAGTCATGGCTGAAGTCGCGGTGGCCGTCGACCCGTCGGTTGGCGAAGTGGCTGGGCGTGAAGGCGTGGTCGAGGATCCGGGTGAGGTTGCCCACCGGATCGTATTCGTATCCGAAGTCCTGAAGCGTTGCCTGCCCGGCATCCTGCGCCTGTTGCCGCAGCAGGCGTCCGTCCGCCGGGTCATAGCTCCAGCGGTTGAGGGTGCCGTTGCCGGCCTGCTGTTCGACGATCTGCCCGGCGGCGTTGTACCGCGCATCGGTCAGCACCGTTTGCCAGGTGGCCTGGCCGTTGAGTCGCAGGCGCATCCGCCGCAGTTGGCCGGCGAGGTCGACGTCCGTCTGTTGCCGGTGCCCGCCGGCGTCGGTCTGTTCCAGCCGTGTGCCCAGCGGGCCGTAGCGCCAGCGGGTAACGAAGGCCTCGCCGTCGCCGAAGGTGCGCGATTCGTGCAGGGGCTGGCCGGACAGGCCGAAGCTTGGCCAGCGAACGGTGCCGGCCTGGTCGTGGAGTTCGACGGTCCGGCCGCGCAGGTTGTGGCCCGCATCCGCCGAAGCGTCGGCATGGACGAAGGTCTCGATGTCGGCACCTTGGGTCTCTTCATCCCGGACCAGACGCAACAGCGGGTCATAGGTGCTGCGCCAGTGAAAGCCACGCGCATCCCAGCGCCGCACAACCTGCCCGGCGGATCCCGGCAGGCTCAGGCGCCATCCGGCATCGACGCTGTCGGTCTTCAGGGCGGTGCCGTCCAGTCCGTACACGTTGACGAGGTTGGGGGCCGCCAGGCGCGGATCCCTTTGCGCGATCACCCGTCCTGCATCGTCGTACCCGAGGCGTGTCACCAGGCCGAGCGCCGTGTCTTCGGCCTGCGTGCGCAGATAGGCCACTTGGCGGACCGCCAGGCCACGGCCGTCGGTCACCGTGACGGCGGGCGTGCGCCGATGGACGTTCATGGCTGCGGCTCCGGTTCGTCGGTGTCGTTGAAGTCCTCGCTGATGTGGTACCAGGGGTGGTAGGCCTCGCGGGAAAAATGGCCCTTGGCGTTGAGCAGCCGGACCGGGCGCCCGAGCACGTCATAGAACAGCTGATCGAAATAGCCGTGCTCGCGCAGCGACGCATCGTTGACGTAGCGGTGGGTGTCGGCGAAGAACGGCCGGAACTGCCGCACGGCCAGTCCCTTGTTGTTGTATTCGACCCGTTCGCTGATGCGCCAGCGCGGGTCGGCGGGCACTTCGACCGGTTGGCCGTCCTCGATGATCAGCGAGCCGTCGGCGTCCACCGCGTACGCGGATCCTGGCTCCACAAGCTGTTGGGTCTGCAAGGGGCGGCCGAAGCCGTCGACGCAGGTCTTGATGATCTGGATCTGCGCCGGCACCGGGTCATCGGGGTAGCGGTCGGCGCGGAGCATGACGCTGTGCACCGGTTCACGAGCGATGCGGGCGACTTCATCGCTCAAGGCCCGCTCCGCCGGCGTCAGCGAGTCGGCCTGCGCCAGTCGCCGGCGGGCGCTGGCGCGCAGGTGGCCGCTGGGCAGGATCAGGCCGGCGGCGATCCATCGGGCGAAGCGTTCGGCGTCGGAGCGTGCGGCCGGCGGCAATTGGCCCATCCAGCTGAACAGATCCTTGCGCCAGGTGCCGGCGGCCTGCTGCACGGCGCCCGCCGGGTCGTCGATGGCGGGATCGGGGCGGTGATCCACCGGCCGCACGTATTCGCTCAAGGGACGAAAGCCCGCAGGCAGACCGTCTTCCGTACCGTGGAAACTGCTGGCCAACGGTTGCCCGGACGGTTCGTAGACCGCCTCCTGCTCGTTGTCGTTGGCATCGATGATGCGCACCGGCAGCAGGGCGTGATAGTCGTAATGGGCCCGGGTGGTGCAGCCGTCGGGCAGCACCACGTCGGCGGTCGCCAGGTGGTAGGGGTCGTAGGCGGCCCGGGTGATGCCGTGGCTCGGGGTCTCGTTGTACGCCAGCACCCTGTGGAAGCCGTCGTCGTCGGCATAGGCCGCGAAGCCGTAGCGGGCCGACCACAGGTTTTCCTGCGCACCGGCGGGCGGCGCGGCCTCGAACAGCAACGGCATCGGGGCGTAGCCGACGGCGGCCAGTTCGGCGCGGATGTCGAACGGCGGCGGCACGTCGGCATAGGCGTCCAGGGCGGTCTTGTCCATCTGCGCCCGTTCATGGGGGCCGGCCAGGGCCTCGAATTCCGCCTGGCCGTCGGGCAACGGCGTCTGGTCAAGGGTCTTGAGGTAGCGTTGCACGATCTGGCGGGTCAGCACGCGCCGGGCGTTCCATTCGGGCGAGTCCTGATGCAGAAGGAGCTGTTCGAGCGACACTTGCTGCGGCGTCAGTCCGTCGGGCAGTTCGCCCTTGGGCAGCACCAGTGCATCGCCGCGCTCCTGAAAGGGCAGGCCCAGGCGCCAGTGCTGCGGGTCGCCATCCAGATTGATCGGGCGCGCGCGGGTCTCGCTGACATAGAACGATTGCTGGGCCGGGTCATGGGCATCGCGCCACCACTGCTGCTCGTCGGGATCGGTGAACGGCGGCGGGTCGGACTCGGTGCGGCGCCGGGCGTAATGCACGGTCAGCGCCTGGAGCGGCACGCCGTAGGCGTTGTGGCGCAGGGTCAGTTCATGGCGGCTGAGCGGGTCGTCGATCACCTGTTCGTAGGCGTGTTCCAGCCGTTCCAGCGCCAGCGGCAGCAGCACCGCAAAGGTGTCGTGCGGACCTTTGGCGCGCACCTCGCGCACCCGGTAACGGTGTTCGGTCACGGCGAAGGGCCGGGCCGTGGCCGGGTCGTCCGCCTCGGCGTAGGTCTCGCTGCGGGCCGGCGAGCCGGCCAGCGCCCGGGCGATGGCGTACTCGGTGTCGGCGTCGGGTGGCGTGACGGGTTCGTCGACCCCGTCGCCGGGGTGGAAACGGCTGAACACGGTCTTGCCCAGGGGCACGGCTTTGGGGTCGCGGGCGAAATAGCCCTCGCGCGGACGGTCGACGGACTGCCCGGTATGGAACCAGGTGTGCAGGCGCACCGGTGCGGTGAAGCCCGGGTCGTCGTCACCGCCGGCCGATTCGCTGTCGCTCTGGCGCAGGTGGCCGAACCCGCGGAACTCGCGCTCCCGGCCATCGTAGAAGCCTTCGCGGTAGGTGAAGGACTGGGTCAGGCGGTTGCCGGTGACTTCGTCCAGTTGCTGTTGGCGGCTGACCACCTGGACGGGGAAGGGCAAGAGGCACGCCGGCGCACCGTCCGGTCTGGCCTGGAGAAGTTCGCGCTTTTCGTCCAGCCATTCCTGGGCGCTGCTGCGGTAGGTCACGCTGGCGCTGCAGCCCATATTGTTGTTGCTGTTGGTCAGCAGGTACGGCTTGGCCGACACGAAGTCGTACCGCCAGTGCCGGGGCCGCATGTGCGGCACGGTCAGGATCAGGCTGGCGCAGCCCAGGCCCTGCAGGTCGGCCAGCGTCACCTGGCACGGCGCGTCGTAACGCACGCCTTCGGGCCAGGGCACCGAGACGGGCGTCTGTTCCAGCCCGCGGCCGCCGCGGTTCAGGTAGAGCTCGAAGCCGTCGGACTTCAAATAGATCAGCGCCGGTGCGCCGGAGCCGTCGAGGTCGGCGATGCGGATGCGCGCAACGTCGAACGTTTCGTAGGTGAAGGGCAGCGCGCTGATCACCCGGCCCTTGCCGAACCGGCCGTGGCCGAGGTTGGGCCAGCACTTGATCTCGTTGTGGCGGATGCGGCACAGCTCGGGCATGTCGCTGCCCAGCAGATTGCCCAGCAGCACCAGTTCGCCCGGCGAGGGGCCGAACAGCGGCAAGCGGTCGTCGTCCGGCAGGTGGGCGACGTCCTCGCCGGGGGCGAAGCCGGCCTCCCGCCGGTTGGCGTACAGGCGCACCGAGCGGGGGCCGATCATGGCCATGGAGGCCAGGCCGTCCCCGGACAGGTCGCCCAGTTGCGCCAGTGTGTGGAAAAACTCCGTCGGGAAGGCGTTGAACGGGAGGAAGGGCGCGAACGTGCGGTCGGCGTTCAGCGTACGCAAGCCGCTCATGCCGGGCAGGGCGGTGATCCAGTCCAGCCGCCCGTCACCGGTCAGGTCGGTGAGCACCTGCCGCGCGGTGCCCTTTTCGTTGGCGGCGGGCGTGGTGTCCAGCAACGTCCAGGGGCCGTAGCCGATGGCCTGCGGATCTGTGCCGTCGCGCAGCGGTTCGCGGTAGTGCCAGGCCTGATCGTGGCGACAAAGGAATCCCGGCACGCCTTCTCCGTACAGATCCACGCACTGAAAGGACTGGCCGTCCTCGATGGCGGGCTGGGTCTCCTGCATCAGCAGCGGCCGGGGCGTCTTGTCGAGGGTGAACGGCGAGTGAGCGAACTCCACGGGCGGCGTGTGCTCGACCGCGCCGCTCGCGTCCCAGGCCTGGTAGTGCGCGGCGGTGATCTGGCTGTAGGTCCAGGCCGCCGTCTCCGGGGCGTACTCCAGCAGCAGGCGCCGGACCAGCACAGGTGCGTCACCGGTTTCCCGGGGGAAGTGGTGGAACATCAGCACCTGCCGGCAGAGCCTGCGGGTGCCCAGCTCAAACCCTTGGCCGAAAGTCGAGAACGGATCCTGGCGCACCGGCCAGGGCTTCAGCGTCGGGCCGTCGTAGGGCGGCCTGTGCGTCAGGTCCAGGGTGCGCTCGCCGTAGTCGAAGAGCAGATGAAAGTGCCACGGGAGCGTGGCAGGATCGTCCGTGAGCCAGGCATACAGGCCTTTGCTGGCGCTGGCGTTGCCGTAGAGCACCCGGTCCAGGTAGCGCTGGGCGCGATAGTCGTGCAGGGGGTCGGGCGACTGATCGTCGGCCTTCCAGGTCAGGCAGATGTGTTCGCCCAAGGGGTTCATGCTTTCGCAGAGCAGCCAGGCGCCCACCCGTGACGGGTTGTCCGCATCGGACCGGCGCGAGGCCGGCGTCTTGCCGTACACATTCAGCGAGCCGTCCGCGCCGTGGATCAGCCAGAACGGCGGCTGGCCATCCTCCGGCTGCCAGCGCTCGCGCAGGGCGAAATCGCTTTCGACCCGAGGCCAGTAACGCACGACGCGGTGCGGGCCGATGTCCAGGCCGTTGTAGCGGTTCTCGCTGCGCGAGCGGATCCGGCCCTCGGCATCGAGCTCCGGCATCCACACTTCGCCGTCGTGGCCGACGATCTCGTCGTGGTCGGTGTAGCGCGGCGTGCCCTTGTGGGTGCGCCGGGCGATCTGCAGGCCGCCCAGGCTCCAGCCGATGCCGAACGGGCCGTTGCCGGCCTGGCTGCTGTAGGTCAACGACAGCTGAGGGTCGAAGCCGCGTCCGGCGGACAGCGGCAACGCCAGCTCGAACGAGGCCGCTCCGGTGGGGCCAACGCTCCCCCAACTTTTGCCGATCGTGGCGATCGATGCGCTCTGGGCGATGGAAGGGGTGACGATGCTCAGGTCTTGATCGGCCATGATCCAGCGTTTCCTGGCGGGGAATGAACAGACGCTATCAGGAAAGCGGGTGGCCGTGACCTGTCAGGTCTGACAGGTGGGGGCGGCGGCCGCGAATCCCGGCACACCGCAAGACCCTGTGGGAACTTGCCTGCAAGCGATGAGGCCGGCATTGCCGGCATCTTTGGTGCCTGACTCGCCGCCATCGCCAGCAGGCTGGCTCCCACAGGTGATCCCGGCTGTCCGCAGGATTGCTGTACACCGCAAAACCTGTGGGAGCTGGCTTGCCAGCGATGAGGCCGGCACTGCTGGCATCTTTGGTGCCTGACCCGGCGCCATCGCGGGCAAGCCCGCTCCCACAGGTATCTCAGGTGTTTGCAGAATCTAGGTACACCGCAAAACCTGTGGGAGCTGGCTTGCCAGCGATGAGGCCGGCATTGCCGGCATCTTTGGTGCCTGACCCGCCGCCATCGCGGGCAAGCCCGCTCCCACAGGTATCCCAGGTGTTTGCAGAATCTAGGTACACCACAAAACCTGTGGGAGCTGGCTTGCCAGCGATGAGGCCGGCACTGCCGGCATCTTTGGTGCCTGACCCGCCGCCATCGCGGGCAAGCCCGCTCCCACAGGTATCCCAGGTGTTTGCAGAATCTAGGTACACCACAAAACCTGTGGGAGCTGGCTTGCCAGCGATGAGGCCGGCACTGCCGGCATCTTTGGTGCCTGACCCGCCGCCATCGCGGGCAAGCCCGCTCCCACAGGTATCCCAGGTGTTTGCAGAATCTAGGTACACCACAAAACCTGTGGGAGCTGGCTTGCCAGCGATGAGGCCGGCACTGCTGGCATCTTTGGTGCCTGACCCGCCGCCATCGCCGGCAGGCTGGCTCCCACAGGTGATCCCGGCTGTCCGCAGGATTGCTGTACACCGCAAAACCCTGTGGGAGCTTGCCTGCAAGCGATGAGGCCGGCATTGCCGGCATCTTTGGTGCCTGACCCGCCGCCATCGCCAGCAGGCTGGCTCCCACATTTTTAGCGGCACAAAAAAGGCCGGCCCGTCATGCGACGGGCCGGCCTTTTTATGCAGCGGCGATGCGCTTACTGCACTTCCACCGCCAGGCTTTCGCTGATCTTCTGCTGCCAGATCGCGGGACCGGTGATGTGCACCGACTCACCCTTGCTGTCCACCGCGACGGTGACCGGCATGTCCTTGACCTCGAACTCGTAGATCGCTTCCATGCCCAGCTCGGCGAACGCCAGCACCTTGGACTTCTTGATCGCCTGGGCCACCAGGTAGGCGGCGCCGCCGACGGCCATCAGGTACACGGCCTTGCTGTCCTTGATCGCGTCGATGGCGGTCGGGCCGCGTTCGGACTTGCCGATCATGCCCAAAAGACCGGTCTGCTCAAGGATCTGACGGGTGAACTTGTCCATCCGCGTGGCGGTGGTCGGACCTGCCGGGCCCACCACTTCGTCGCCGACCGGATCGACCGGGCCTACGTAGTAGATGAAGCGGCCCTTCAGGTCCACCGGCAGGGTCTCGCCCTTGTTCAGCATCTCGACCATGCGCTTGTGCGCCGCGTCGCGGCCGGTGAGCATCTTGCCGTTGAGCAGGACGGTCTCGCCCGGCTTCCAGCTCTGCACCTCTTCCGGGGTCAGGGTGTCGAGGTTGACGCGGCGGGCCGAAGGACCTGCTTCCCAGACGATTTCCGGGTAGGCGTCCAACGGCGGCGCCTCCAGGGCGGCAGGGCCCGAGCCGTCGAGCACGAAGTGCGCGTGGCGGGTGGCGGCGCAGTTCGGGATCATGCACACCGGCAAGGAGGCGGCGTGGGTCGGGTAGTCCATGATCTTCACGTCGAGCACGGTGGTCAGGCCGCCCAGGCCCTGGGCGCCGATGCCCAGCTGGTTGACCTTCTCGAACAGCTCAAGGCGCATCTCTTCGATGCGGTTCTGCGGGCCGCGGGCCTTCAGCTCGTGGATGTCGATGGACTCCATCAACACTTCCTTGGCCATGACCGCAGCCTTCTCGGCGGTGCCGCCGATGCCGATGCCCAGCATGCCCGGCGGGCACCAGCCGGCGCCCATGGTCGGAACGGTCTTGAGCACCCAGTCGACGATCGAGTCGGACGGGTTGAGCATGGCCATCTTCGACTTGTTCTCGGAACCGCCGCCCTTGGCCGCCACGTCCACTTCCACGGTGTTGCCGGGAACGATGGAGTAGTGGATGACCGCCGGGGTGTTGTCCTTGGTGTTCTTGCGGCTGCCGGCCGGGTCGGCCAGGATCGAGGCGCGCAGGACGTTTTCCGGCAGGTTGTAGGCGCGGCGCACGCCTTCGTTGATCATGTCGTCCAGGCTCATGGTCGCGCCGTCCCAACGCACGTCCATGCCCACGCGCACGAACACGGTCACGATGCCGGTGTCCTGGCAGATCGGCCGATGGCCGGTGGCGCACATGCGCGAGTTGATCAGGATCTGCGCCATGGAGTCACGGGCCGCCGGCGACTCTTCGCGCAGGTAGGCTTCGTGCATCGCCTGGATGAAATCCACGGGGTGGTAGTAGGAGATGAATTGCAGGGCGTCGGCAACGCTCTGAATCAGGTCGTCTTGCTTGATCACGGTCATGAGTCGCGCTCCTCTAAAAGTCGGGAACAGTCTATTAGGTGCCTGCGGCTTGGGTGCATCGGTCGGTCGCAGACACCTTTCAAGGCACGCCGGGGCTGCTGGCGCGACGCTAAAAAGGCGCGGCAGTATACCGCGCCTCCCCGGTGCTGACACGCGCCGGCAGTCATTCGTTGGTCGCATGCCGAATGCGGCGAAGGGGCAGGCTCCCTCGCGCGGGGCTGTGGGCGGGGGCATTTCGGGACACGCTTTTGACGCCAATTATCCGGCCCGAAAATCAATGGTCATTTATCGGCTGCGCCACTAAAGTGGCAGCCGGTCTGTAGAGTAGGACACTCGGTCAGCCTTCCATCGCACGGTGAGTCAACGATTGACCCATAACGCCATTCAACGTCTTTTGCTCAAACGCTTCGCCCTCGCCGCAGCCACCTATGGATTGGCATTGCTGCTGCTGTGGCTGGCGTATTTCACCGGTCATTACGATGACGCCCTGACCGGCGTGGCCGTCGGCAGCGCCCTGGTGGTGATCTGCCAGGCGAGCCTGTTCGCCGTGTTCTTCTCCGGCTGCAACCTGCGCTTCGCCGATCCCAGCCTGACCGAGACGCAGGTGATGATCGGCCTCGGCTGGCAGACCTGGCTGATCGCCCACCTGAACCAGGCCCGGGGCGCGTTCCTGGTGTTCTACGTGCTGATCCTGCTGTTCGGCCTGTTCCACCTGTCGCGCCGGGCCTTCATCCGCTGCGCCGCGTTCGTCTTCTTCAGCTTCTGCGCCATCACCCTGTGGGACGGCTATCACTTCCGCCTGGAGGACCCGGCGCTGGCGGCCTTGCAGGCGTGCATCCTGCTGATCGTGCTGGTGTGGCTGGTGATCTACGCCCGGTTCGTCCAGACCTCCCGCCAGCGCATGCGCCAGCGGCGGTTCGCCTTGCAGGCGCACCAGGACACCCTGCGCGGGATGATGCGCCAGCTCGAGGATCTGGTGGCCACCGACGAACTGACGGGCCTGTTCAACCGCCGGCACTTCCTGCGCCTGGCCTCCCGCGAGCTGAACGCGATGGAGGCCGGGGTGGTGCATGGCCTGGCGCTGATCGACCTCGACCACTTCAAGCGCATCAACGACCTGCACGGCCACGCCGCCGGCGATCAGGTGCTGCAGGCGTTCGCCGGCGTGGCCGGGGCCTGCCTGCGCGACGGCGACGTGCTGGCCCGTTACGGCGGCGAAGAGTTCGTGGTGCTGTTGCCCGACTGCAACGCCGAACGCCTGACCGCCTGCTGCGAGCGGCTGCGCATCGCCTTCATGGACGTCGAACTGGTGGGGCTGAGCGTGAAGAGCCTCAGCCTGTCGGCGGGCATGACCTTGCTTGAGCTGGGCGACGATCTGGACGACGCCCTGCAGCGCGCCGACCAGGCGCTGTACCGGGCCAAGCGCGACGGGCGCAACCGCTGCGCGGCGGCCTGGGAGAACGTCGATGCCTGAATTGCGGGTAGGAGAGCGGCAGTGGTCGGTGGCGCCGGGCAGCAACCTGCTCGACGCCCTGAACGGCAACGGCGTGGCGGTGCCCTACAGCTGCCGCGCCGGCAGTTGCCATGCCTGCCTGGTGCAATGCGTGCAGGGCCTGCCCGCCGACAGCCGCCCGGACGCGTTGAGCGCCGAACAGCGCCGCGAGGGCTGGCGCCTGGCCTGCCAGTGCCAGGTGGTGGAGGACTTGCAGGTGCATGCGTTCGATCCGCTGGTGGACGGTCGCCCGGCGGTCGTCGAAGCGCTGGACTGGCTCAGCGACAGCGTCCTGCGCCTGCGCCTGACTCCGCAGCAGCCGCTGCGCTACAGCGCCGGGCAGCATCTGGTGCTGTGGGCCGGTTCTGTCGCGCGACCGTATTCGCTGGCGAGCCTGCCCGAGGAAGACCGGTTCCTGGAGTTCCACCTCGATTGCCGGCAGCCGGGGGCGTTCAGCGACGCGGCGCGCCGCCTGCGGATCGGCGACCCGGTGCGCCTGGGCGAACTGCGCGGCGGCGCGCTGCACTACGACCCGGACTGGCAGGCGCGACCCTTGTGGCTGCTGGCCGCCGGCACCGGCCTGGCGCCGTTGTTCGGCGTGCTGCGCGAGGCGTTGCGCCAGGATCACCAGGGCGCCATCCGTGTCATTCACCTGGCCCATGACGCCGGCCAGCACTATCTGGCCAAACCGTTGCAGGCGCTGGCCGCGCAGCGGGACAACCTGACGGTCGAGCTGTGGACGGCGACCGAGTCGCCCGCCGCTTTGGCGCAACTGCGGCTTGTCTCCCGGCAAACCCTGGCCTTAGTCTGCGGCTCGAGCGCCAGCGTCGATGCGTTTTCCAAGCGTCTGTTCCTGGCCGGGCTGCCGCGTAACCAACTGCTGGCCGACGTCTTCCTCCGTCACTGTTGATCGCTGAAACCCTGTGGCGAGGGAGCTTGCTCCCGCTGGGCTGCGCAGCAGCCCCAAGAAACAGGCGAGCGCTGCGCACTCGAGCGCGAGCAAGCTCGCTCGCCACAAGGATCCTCACCGACCGGGAGTCGCCATGACCGAAGCCATACTGCTGGAACGCGAGCGCGGCCTGCTGACGCTGCGCCTCAACCGCCCCGACAAGAAGAACGCCCTGACCCGGGCCATGTACAGCCGACTGGCCGAGGCGCTGAAGCAGGCGGACGCCGACCCCGACATCAATGCCGTGCTGATCGCCGGCAGCGCCGACTGCTTCACGGCCGGCAACGACATCGCCGACTTCATCCAGCAGCCGCCGAACGACCTCGACAGCCCGGTGTTCCACTTCATGCTCAGCCTGCTGGAGTGCCGCAAGCCGGTGGTCGCTGCCGTGGCCGGGCCGGCGGTGGGCATCGGCACCACGCTGTTGCTGCACTGCGATCTGGTGTACGTCAGCCGCGATGCGAAGCTGCGCATGCCGTTCGTCAACCTCGGCCTGTGCCCCGAGTTCGGTTCCAGCCTGATCCTGCCGCGCCTGCTCGGGCACGCCAAAGCGGCCGAACTCTTACTGCTCGGCGAAGGCTTCACCGGTGAGCAGGCGGCGCAGTGGGGCATTGCCTGCGAGGCGTTGGGCAGCGGCGAAGCGACGTTGGCCAAGGCACGGGAGATGGCCTTGCGGTTTGACGAACTGCCGGCGCAAGCGGTGCGCATCAGCAAGCAGTTGATGAAGGCGCCGGAGCGCGAACGGATCCGCCAGGTGATCGAGGAAGAGGGCGCGCTGTTCACCCAGCGGCTGCGCTCGCCGGAAGCCTTGGCGGCGTTGACCGGGTTCATCAAACGGCATTGAAATGTTGATCAGGGCATCCGTCCTCATCGCCAGCAGGCTGGCTCCCACAGTGGAACGCATTCCCCTGTGGGAGCCAGCCTGCTGGTAATAGGGTCGGTACAGCCAACACACCTTCCGGAACGGAAAACAAAAAGCCCCGGCACTCAGAGGCCAGGGCTTTTGCTTTTCAGCGAGCGGTCACTCAGACCTGCGGATCGCCGACATGCAGGATCTTCATGCCGTTGGTGCCGCCGGTGGTGTGGTAGCTGTCGCCCTTGGTCAGGATGACCCAGTCGCCTTTCTCCACCACGCCGCGCTTGGTCAGCTCGTCGATGGCTTTCTGGCTGACTTCGCTCGGCGGCAGGGAAGCCGGGTCGAACGGGATGGTGTACACGCCACGGAACATCGCCGCGCGGGCCTGGGCTTCGCGGTGCGGGGTGAACGCGTAGATCGGCACCGAGGAACGGATGCGCGACATGATCAGCGGGGTGTAGCCGCTTTCGGTCAGCGCGATGATTGCCTTCACGCCCGGGAAGTGGTTGGCGGTGTACATGGTCGCCAGCGCGATGCTTTCGTCGCAGCGCTCGAACTCCTTGCCGATGCGGTGGCTGGAGGTCTTGCCGGTCGGGTGCTTTTCGGCACCGACGCAGATGCGCGCCATCGCCTGCACGGCTTCCAGCGGGTACTGGCCGGCAGCGGACTCGGCGGACAGCATCACGGCGTCGGTGTAGTCGAGCACGGCGTTGGCCACGTCGGACACTTCGGCGCGGGTCGGCATCGGGTTCTGGATCATCGACTCCATCATCTGGGTCGCGACGATCACGGCCTTGTTGTGGCGGCGTGCGTGCAGAATGATTTTCTTCTGGATGCCCACCAGCTCAGCGTCGCCGATCTCCACGCCCAGGTCGCCACGGGCAACCATCACCGCGTCGGACGCCTTGATCAGGCCGTCGAGGGTTTCGTCGTCGGCCACGGCTTCGGCGCGTTCGATCTTGGCCACCAGCCAGGCGGTGCCGCCGGCCTCGTCGCGCAGTTGACGGGCGTATTCCATGTCGGCGGCGTCACGCGGGAAGGACACCGCGAGGTAGTCGACTTCCATTTCGGCGGCGAGCTTGATGTCGGCCTTGTCCTTATCCGTCAGGGCCGGAGCGGTCAGGCCGCCTCCGCGACGGTTGATGCCTTTGTGGTCGGACAGCGGACCGCCGATGGTCACCACGCAGTGCAGCTCGGTGGCGGTGGCGGTTTCGACGCGCATCACCACGCGGCCGTCGTCGAGCAGCAGCTCGTCGCCCACGCCGCAGTCCTTGACCAGGTCCGGGTAGTCGATGCCGACGACCTGCTGGTTGCCTTCGGTCAGCGGATGGCTGGTGGAGAAGGTGAAGGTGTCTCCGATCTTCAGCTCGATGCGCTTGTTGGCGAATTTGGCGTTCCGGATCTTCGGGCCTTGCA
>NZ_JBIVHR010000047.1:0-15947 GCF_044749305.1 Pseudomonas sp. NPDC089534
CGCGCGTAACGCTCTGGACCAACTGGGCCAAATCGTTGCCGATCAGCAGGAAAACGGCGGCGAAATCACCTAGCCAGGCATCGGCAAGCTGAAAGTGACCGAGCGTCCTGCCCGTACCGGCCGTAACCCGTCGACTGGCGCAGCCATCGAAATCCCTGCCAAGAAAGTGATCAAGCTGGTTGTGGCCAAAGGCCTGACCGACGCTGTGAACAAGTAAGACGCAGCGATAAAAAAACCGTGCACCGGAGCGATCCGGGCACGGTTTTTTTGTGTCTGCGCAAAACGGCTCATTGCGCCGGTGACGGGCTCCAGCGCGCCCGGCGCCAGGCTTGGTGCTGCTCCTGGGTCAGGAACGTCCAGGCGACGAAACGGCTCTGCTTCTGGCCCTGGCCCATCTCCACGACCCGGCTTTGCAGGGCGCCGGCCTTGTTCAGGGCCGCCTGCATCGCCGGCAGGTTCGAGGCCTTCGACACCAGCGTGCTGAACCACAGGACCTGCTGCGCCACCTGGGCGCTCTCGCTGACCAGTTGCGTGACGAAGCGCGCCTCGCCGCCCTCGCACCACAGTTCCGCTGCCTGACCGCCGAAGTTCAGCACCGGCAGCTTGCGCTTCGGATCCGCCTTGCCCAACGCCCGCCACTTGCGCGAACTGCCGCGGGTGGCTTCCTCGATCGAGGCGTGGAAGGGCGGGTTGCACATCGTCAGTTCGAAGCGCTCGTCGGCCGCCAGCAGGCCCGTCAAGATGTGCTTCGGGTTGGCCTGCGGGCGGACCTGGATCGCCTTGGCCAGGCCGTTGGCCTGGATGATCGCCCTGGCGGCGCCGAGGGCGGTGGCGTTGATGTCCGAGCCGGTGAAGTGCCAGCGATAGTCGCTATGGCCGATCAGCGGATAAATGCAGTTGGCGCCCACGCCCACGTCCAGCACCTTCACCGAGGCGCCGCGGGGGATCGTGCCGTCATTGCCCTCGGCCAGCAGGTCGGCGAGGAAGTGCACGTAGTCGGCACGCCCCGGCACCGGCGGGCAGAGGAAATCGGCGGGAATGTCCCAATGGGCGATGCCGTAGAACGCCTTGAGCAGCGCCCGGTTGAACACCCGCACCGCGTCGGGGCTGGCGAAATCGATGCTTTCCTTGCCGTACGGGTTGATGATCACGAACTTCGCCAGCTCCGGCGTGCTCTTGATCAGCGCCGGGAAGTCGTAGCGGCCCTGGTGGCGGTTGCGCGGGTGCAGGCTGGCCTTTTCCTTGGGCGCGGCGGGGTTGGGCTGGGGTTTCTTGCGCGCAGGCTTGGGCGTACGTGGGGCGGTCATGAGCGTGGTCGATTCGGGCAGGGCTGAAAGTGGCGGGCATTGTCCCATATCTGCGTTGCTTTGACTGACGCCATCGCCGGCAGGCTGGCTGCCGCCGTTCGGGATGCGCCGCAGAACCCATGCGGGAGCCGGCCTGCCGGCGATGGCGTCATTGCGGGCGGCGCAGGGTAGGGGCGCGACAATGGCTCCCGCAAAATGCGCAGGCATGAAAAAGGGAGGCCGTTGCGGGCCTCCCTCGTTCAGTGCGGCATGCCGTTACAGGCTGGCGATCCGCGCGTGCTGCTCGGCCAGCTTGCCCAGGGCCTGTTCGGCCTCGGCCAGCTTGGCGCGTTCCTTCTCGATGACTTCGGCCGGGGCCTTGTCGACGAAACCGGCGTTGGACAGCTTGCCGCCCACGCGCTGGACTTCGCCTTGCAGGCGCAGGATTTCCTTGTCCAGGCGCGCCAGTTCAGCGTCCTTGTCGATCAGGCCGGCCATCGGCACCAGCACTTCCATCTCGCCGACCAGGGCGGTGGCGGACAGCGGCGCCTCTTCGCCTTCGGCCAGCACGGTGATCGATTCCAGGCGCGCCAGCTTCTTGAGCAGCGCTTCGTTCTCGATCAGGCGGCGCTGGTCTTCGGCGCTGACGTTCTTCAGGAAGATCGGCAGCGGCTTGCCCGGGCCGATGTTCATTTCGCCGCGGATGTTGCGGGTGCCGAGCATCAGGCCCTTGAGCCATTCGATGTCGTCTTCGGCCGCCGCATCGATGCGCGCTTCGTTGGCCACCGGCCAAGCCTGCAGCATGATGGTCTTGCCCTGGATGCCGGCCAGCGGCGCGATGCGCTGCCAGATCTCTTCGGTGATGAACGGCATGAACGGATGGGCCAGGCGCAGGGCCACTTCCAGCACGCGCACCAGGGTGCGGCGGGTGCCGCGCTGGCGCTCGACCGGCGCGTTCTCGTCCCACAGCACAGGCTTGGACAGCTCCAGGTACCAGTCGCAGTACTGGTTCCAGATGAACTCGTACAGCGCCTGCGCCGCGAGGTCGAAACGGAACTGGTCCAGTTGGCGGGTCACTTCGGCTTCGGTGCGCTGCAGCTGCGAGATGATCCAGCGGTCGGCCAGCGACAGTTCGTAGGCTTCGCCGTTCTGGCCGCAGTCTTCGCCCTTGTCCAGGACGTAGCGCGCCGCGTTCCAGATCTTGTTGCAGAAGTTGCGGTAGCCTTCGACGCGGCCCATGTCGAACTTGATGTCGCGGCCGGTGGAGGCCAGCGAGCAGAAGGTGAAGCGCAGGGCGTCGGTGCCGTAGCTGGCGATGCCGTCGGCGAACTCGTCGCGGGTCTGCTTCTCGATCTTCTTGGCGAGCTTGGGCTGCATCATGCCGGAGGTGCGCTTCTGCACCAGGGCTTCGAGCTCGATGCCGTCGATGATGTCCAGAGGATCCAGGACGTTGCCCTTGGACTTGGACATCTTCTGGCCTTGGCCGTCACGCACCAGGCCGTGCACGTACACGGTCTTGAACGGAACCTGCGGGGTGCCGTCCTCGTTCTTGATCAGGTGCATCGTCAGCATGATCATCCGGGCGACCCAGAAGAAGATGATGTCGAAGCCGGTGACCAGCACGTCGGTGGAGTGGAATTTCTTCAGGAACTCGGTCTTCTCCGGCCAGCCCAGGGTGGAGAACGTCCACAGGCCCGAGCTGAACCAGGTGTCCAGCACGTCGTTGTCCTGCTGCAGCGCGACGTCGGCGCCCAGGTTGTGCTTGGCGCGGATCTCGGCTTCGTCGCGGCCCACGTAGACCTTGCCCGACTCGTCGTACCAGGCCGGGATCCGGTGGCCCCACCACAGCTGACGGCTGATGCACCAGTCCTGGATGTCGCGCATCCACGAGAAGTACATGTTTTCGTACTGCTTGGGCACGAACTGGATGCGACCGTCTTCCACGGCGGCGATCGCAGGCTCGGCCAGCGGCTTGGTGGAGACGTACCACTGGTCGGTCAGCCACGGCTCGATGACGGTGCCGGAGCGGTCGCCCTTCGGCACTTTCAGGTTGTGGTCGTCGACGCTGACCAGCAGGCCGGCGGCGTCGAACGCGGCGACGATCTGCTTGCGCGCCTCGAAGCGCTCAAGGCCCGCGTATTCGGCCGGGATCTTGCCGTCGATGGTTTCGTTCAGGGTGCCGTCGAGGTTGAACGCCTGGGCTGCCGGCAGCACGTGGGCGTTCTTGTCGAAGATGTTGAGCAGCGGCAGGTTGTGGCGCTTGCCGACTTCGTAGTCGTTGAAGTCGTGGGCCGGGGTGATCTTCACGCAGCCGGTGCCGAACTCTGGGTCGCAGTAGTCGTCGGCGATGATCGGGATGCGGCGGCCGACCAGCGGCAGCTCGACGAACTTGCCGATCAGGGCCTTGTAGCGCTCGTCGTTCGGGTTCACGGCCACGGCGGAGTCGCCGAGCATGGTTTCCGGACGGGTGGTGGCGACGATCAGGAAGCCGTTGCCTTCAGCGGTCTTCGCGCCGTCGGCCAGCGGGTACTTCAGGTTCCACAGGAAGCCTTTCTCGTCGTGGTTCTCCACTTCGAGGTCGGAGATCGCCGTGTGCAGCTTGGTGTCCCAGTTGACCAGGCGCTTGCCGCGGTAGATCAGGCCGTCTTCGTGCAGGCGCACGAACGCTTCCTTGACCGCTTCCGAGAGGCCGTCGTCCATGGTGAAGCGCTCGCGGCTCCAGTCCACGGACGAGCCCAGGCGGCGGATCTGCCGGCTGATGTTGCCGCCGGACTGTTCCTTCCATTCCCAGACCTTCTCCAGGAATTTCTCGCGGCCCAG
The DNA here is from genome assembly GCF_044749305.1 of Pseudomonas sp. NPDC089534. Lineage (NCBI taxonomy): Bacteria > Pseudomonadati > Pseudomonadota > Gammaproteobacteria > Pseudomonadales > Pseudomonadaceae > Pseudomonas > Pseudomonas sp. NPDC089534. The sequence goes on from NZ_JBIVHR010000047.1 coordinate 4,107, forward strand.
GTCGTGGCGGTTCTGGCCGGTGGCCTCGAGCTGGCGCTCCACCAGCATCTGGGTGGCGATGCCGGCGTGGTCGGTGCCCGGCTGCCACAGGGTGTTGCGGCCCTGCATGCGGCGGAAACGGATCAGGGCGTCCATGATCGCGTTGTTGAAGCCATGACCCATGTGCAGGCTGCCGGTGACGTTCGGCGGCGGGATCATGATGGTGTAGGAGTCGCCCGCGCCTTGCGGGGCGAAGTAGTTCTCGGACTCCCAGGTGTTGTACCAGGAAGTTTCAATGGCGTGCGGCTGGTAGGTCTTATCCATGCGCGGCGGGACCCTATTGGCATTTATTCAGGAAAAGCCGGGAAGTATAGCGGGGCGCGGGGCGCAGGGCGAGCGGGGCGGGGGATCCAAATGTGAACGCGAACGCTGTGGCGAGGGCGCTTGTTGAATCGTCGCACCGTCCCGCTCGGGCGCGCAGCGGCCCCAAAAACATTGCGACTGCTGCGCAGCCGAGCGGGAGCAAGCTCCCTCGCCACAGCAGCCCCGCGCAATGCCGGTTCATTCGTACTGGTTGAGCAGCCGCTCCATCCGCGCCTCGAGGCGGCGCTTGATTTCGGTTTCGATGTGCGGGGCGAAGTCGTCGATCACGTCCTGCATGATCAGCTGCGCGGCGGCGCGCAGTTCGCTGTCCAGGTGCAGCAGGGCGTCCGGGCCCTTGGCGGTCGGTGCGGAGGCGGCGGGCGCCGGCGCGGGAGCCAGGGTCGGAGCGGGAGCGGGGGGTGGCTCGATGGCTTCAGGCGCGTTGCCCACGGCCTCGAACAGCATCGGAATCTGTTCCTGTCCGCCTTCGGTGACCGTCTCGGTCAGCAGCGGCGGCTGCAGGTTGTCGTCGCCGAGCAACTGACGGATCGACTCGAGGTCATCCAGCAGGTGCGCAGGTCTTTGCAGCGGTTTTGGAGTGTCCATCGGCGTACTCAGAGTCGCTGTAAGCGGTGGTCTTGCAGAGGATAGCCCTGTTCGCGGTAGAAGCGGAAACTCTCCCGCGCGGCCTGACGGATCGCCGGATCCTCCACCACCACTTCCGCCACGCGGGCGAACCGGTTGGCGAAGGCCGGGACTTTCAGGTCGAGGTTGACGAGCAAGTCCTGATGCTGGCCGCAGTCGTCGCCCAGCCCCAGGACGACCGTACCGTCCGGCTCGCTGTCGGCGGGGCCGTGGGGCACGAAGCTTTCGCCCTTGAACGCCCACAGGCGCGCATCGAGGTCGTCACGCTGGGCGGCATCGCTGCAGTGCAGGTAGATGCGGTGCCCCATGCGCCAGGCCTTTTCGGTGAGCTTGCAGGCGAAGTCCAGGCGGGCCGAGGGATCGGCGCTGGGCAGGATGTAGAAGTCGACTTTGGTCATTGCGGTTCCTGAACGGAAGGCGGCGCCCCGTTGCAGGGGCGCCGCCTTCCGTCATCGGTTTCAGGCCTTGGCGCGGTCCAGCAGGTACTGGGTCAGCAGGGGCACCGGACGGCCGGTGGCGCCCTTGTCCTTGCCGCCGCTGGTCCAGGCGGTGCCGGCGATGTCCAGGTGCGCCCAGTTCAGGTTCTTGGCGAAGCGCGACAGGAAGCACGCGGCGGTGATGGTGCCGGCCTTCGGCCCGCCGATGTTGGCGATGTCGGCGAACGGGCTGTCCAGCTGCTCCTGGTATTCGTCGAACAGCGGCAGCTGCCAGGCGCGGTCGTCGGCGGCCTTGCCGGCGCTCAGCAGTTGCTCGATCAGTTCGTCGTTGTTGCCCAACAGGCCCGAGGTGTGGGCGCCGAGGGCGACCACGCAGGCGCCGGTCAGGGTGGCGATGTCGATCACCGCCTGCGGCTTGAAGCGCTCGGCGTAGGTGAGGGCGTCGCACAGCACCAGGCGGCCTTCGGCGTCGGTGTTGAGGATCTCCACGGTCTGGCCGCTCATGGTGGTGACGATGTCGCCCGGACGCGAGGCGGTGCCGCTCGGCATGTTTTCGGCGCAGGCCAGGATGCACACCAGGTTGATCGGCAGCTTCAGCTCAAGCACGGCGCGCAGGGTGCCGAACACGCTGGCGGCGCCGCCCATGTCGAATTTCATCTCGTCCATGCCGGCGCCCGGCTTCAGGCTGATGCCGCCGGTGTCGAAGGTGATGCCCTTGCCGACGAGCGCATACGGCTTCTCGGACTTCTTGCCGCCGTTGTACTGCATGACGATCAGGCGCGGCGGCTGGGCGCTGCCCTGGCCGACGGCGTAGAACGAGCCCATGCCCAGCGCCTTGATCTTCTTCTCGTCGAGGACTTCGACCTTCAGGTCCTTGAACTCCTTGCCCAGGCCCTTGGCCTGTTCGCCCAGGTACACCGGGTGGCAGATGTTCGGCGGCAGGTTGCCCAGGGTGCGGGTGAAGGCCATGCCGTTGGCGATCGCGGTGGCGTGGGTCACGGCGCGCTGGACTTCGGCCTGGGCGGCCTTGATGGTCAGCAGGGTGATCTTCTTCAGTGCGCGCGGCTCGGCCTTCTGGCTCTTGAACTGGTCGAAGGTGTAGCCGCCGTCGATCAGGGTCTCGGCCAGCAGACGGGTCTTGCCGTAGCTGTCGCGGTTCTTGACGATGATTTCATCCAGCGCCAGCACGGCATCGCTGCCGCCCAGGCCCTTGAGGGTGTTGAGGATGCCGGACACGGTCTTGCGGAACGGGCGGTCGCCCAGCTCTTCGTCCTTGCCCACGCCCACCAGCAGCACGCGCTCGGCCTTCAGGTTCGGCAGGCCGTGCAGCAGCAGGCTCTGGCCGACCTTGCCGGCCAGGTCGCCGCGCTTGAGGACGGCGCTGATGGCGCCGCCGCTCAGTTCGTCGACCTGTTTGGCCGCGACGCCGAGTTTGCGGCCTTCGCCGACGGCAACCACCAGGGTGGCGGTTTTCAACGTTTCTGGGCTAACGCTTTTTACAACCAGTTCCATGTCCGGATCCCTGAATGAATGGTCAATATGCAGGCGTCCGGCAATCTGCGCAGCCGCCTGCCTATAGATAGAAAATGCGCAGGCCTGTGCCTGCGGCGAAGGCGGCAGTTTGAACCTCGCTCCCTTCGCCTGACAACCCTCGGCAGGCGCAATCTTCAACCGATTGCACGCTTGGGTGAGTGCGCGCAGTGACAGGCGCCTTCAATCACAGGATAATGCCGCATCTTTTTTCGGCGGCTCTGCCTGGCGGGCCGCCCGATACGTTTGCTTGTTCGGCCGCCTTAGCCTGACAACCCTGGAGTGTCTGGTTTGATCGTCTTCCGTTATCTGTCCCGCGAAGTCCTGTTGACCCTGAGTGCGGTAAGCGCCGTGCTGCTGGTCATCATCATGAGCGGGCGCTTCATCAAATACCTTGCCCAGGCCGCCGCCGGCCAGCTCGATCCGGGATCGCTGTTCCTGATCATGGGCTTCCGCCTGCCGGGCTTCCTGCAGCTGATCCTGCCGCTGGGCCTGTTCCTCGGGATCCTGCTGGCCTACGGCCGGCTGTACCTCGAAAGCGAAATGACCGTGCTGTCGGCCACCGGCATGAGCCAGCAGCGCCTGCTGCGCATGACCCTGTTTCCGGCGGCGCTGGTGGCGCTGGTGGTGGCATGGCTGAGCCTGAGCCTGGCCCCCCAGGGCGCCAACCAGTTCCAGCTGCTGCTGAACAAACAGGACGCCCTGACCGAGTTCGACACCCTTGAGCCGGGCCGCTTCCAGGCCCTGCGCGACGGCACCCGGGTGACCTACACCGAGACCCTGAGCGACGACCGGGTCAACCTGGGCAGCGTGTTCATTTCCCAGAAGAACCTCGGCGCCAACCAGAAAGACCGCGGGATCTCCGTGCTCGTGGCCGAGAAGGGCCGCCAGGAAGTCCGTCCCGACGGTAACCGCTACCTGATCCTCGACAACGGCTACCGCTACGACGGCAGTCCGGGCCAGGCCAACTACCGCGCCATCCACTACGAAACCTACGGCGTGCTGCTGCCCAAGCCCGATGTCAGCGAGGAAGTCACCGACCGTGACGCGATGCCGACCTCAAGCTTGCTGGCCAGCGACGACATCCGTTCCAAGACCGAGCTGCAATGGCGACTGTCCCTGCCGCTGCTGGTGTTCATCGTGACCCTGATGGCGGTGCCGCTGTCGCGGGTCAACCCGCGCCAAGGGCGTTTCCTCAAGCTGCTGCCGGCGATCCTTCTTTATATGGCTTACCTGACCATCCTGATCGCCGCCCGCGGCGCCCTCGAAAAAGGCAAGATCCCGCCGGCCCTGGGCCTGTGGTGGGTGCATGCCATCTTCCTGACCATCGGCCTCGGCCTGCTGTACTGGGAGCCGCTGCGCCTGAAGCTGGCCAGCCGCCGCGCCGCCGCGCTGGAGGTGGCCCGTGGTTAAGCTCGACCGCTACATCGGCAGCAGCGTGTTCATCGCGATCATCGCGGTGCTGGCGATCATCCTCGGCCTGGCCACCCTGTTCGCGTTCATCGATGAGATGAGCGACGTCACCGACACCTACACCCTGGTCGATGTGCTCAGCTTCGTGCTGCTGACCGCGCCGCGCCGGCTCTACGACATGCTGCCGATGGCGGCGCTGATCGGCTGCCTGATCGGCCTCGGCAGCCTGGCCAGCAGCAGCGAGCTGACCGTGATGCGGGCGGCGGGCGTGTCCATCGGGCGCATCGTCTGGGCGGTCATGAAACCGATGCTGGTGCTGATGCTGGCGGGCGTGCTGATCGGCGAGTATGTCGCGCCGGCCACCGAAAGCATCGCCCAGGCCAACCGCTCCCTGGCCCAGGGCAGCGGTGACGCGCAAAGCGCCAAGCACGGCATGTGGCACCGTCAGGGTGAGGAATTCATTCACATCAACGCCGTCCAGCCGAACGGCCTGCTGTACGGCGTGACCCGTTACCACTTCGACAAGGAACGCCATCTGCTGAGCTCCAGCTTCGCCAAGCGCGCGGAGTTCGACGGCGATCACTGGCAACTCACCGACGTGACCACCACGCTGTTCCATGAGCGCAGCACCGAAGTGGTCAGCACGCCGACCGAGCGCTGGGACGTGTCGTTGAGCCCGCAACTGCTGAGCACCGTGGTCATGGCGCCGGAAGCGCTGTCGATCTCCGGCCTGTGGGGCTACATCCACTATCTGGCCGAGCAGGGGCTGAGCAACGGCCGGTACTGGCTGGCCTTTTGGGTCAAGGTATTGCAGCCGCTGGTCACCGCCGCGCTGGTGCTGATGGCGATTTCGTTCATTTTCGGCCCGTTGCGCTCGGTGACCCTCGGTCAGCGGGTGTTCACCGGTGTGCTGGTGGGCTTCACCTTCCGCATCGTCCAGGACCTGCTGGGGCCGTCGAGCCTGGTGTTCGGCTTCTCGCCGCTGTTCGCGGTACTGGTGCCGGCGGCCGTCTGTGCCCTGGCGGGCGTCTGGCTGCTGCGTCGGGCCGGTTGATGAACAAGGTTTCATCCGCGCTTTAGCCTTCAGGACGCCCCGGTCGACAGACCGGGGCGTTTTTGCATGCAATCCGGGTGACAGGCGAACGTGACGCTTGCGCCGTGTATCAGGTACAATTCCCGGCTATTTTTCGGCGGGCCAAGCCTGCAGCCTTTTTGAGTGTTGATCCGTGAGTGATTTGAGTCATATCCGCAATTTCTCCATCATCGCCCACATTGACCATGGCAAGTCGACGCTGGCCGATCGCTTCATCCAGATGTGCGGCGGCCTGGCCGACCGTGAAATGGAAGCCCAGGTGCTGGATTCCATGGATCTGGAGCGTGAACGCGGGATCACCATCAAGGCCCACAGCGTCACCCTTTACTACAAGGCCAAAGACGGCGTCACCTATCAGCTGAACTTCATCGACACCCCGGGCCACGTCGACTTCACCTACGAAGTCAGCCGCTCCCTGGCGGCCTGCGAAGGCGCGCTGCTGGTGGTCGATGCGGGCCAGGGCGTCGAGGCCCAGTCCGTGGCCAACTGCTACACCGCCATCGAGCAGGGCCTGGAGGTCATGCCGGTCCTGAACAAGATCGACCTGCCCCAGGCCGAGCCTGAGCGCGTCAAGGACGAGATCGAGAAGATCATCGGCATCGACGCCACCGACGCCGTCACCTGCAGCGCCAAGACCGGCCTGGGCGTCGACGACGTGCTCGAGCGCCTGGTGAACACCATCCCTGCGCCGACCGGCGAGATCGACGCGCCGCTGCAGGCCCTGATCATCGACTCCTGGTTCGACAACTACCTGGGCGTCGTCTCCCTGGTGCGCGTGCGTCACGGCCGCGTGAAGAAGGGCGACAAGATCCTGGTGAAGTCCACCGGCAAGGTGCACCTGGTCGACAGCGTCGGCGTGTTCAACCCGAAACACACCGCCACCGCGGACCTGAAGGCCGGCGAAGTGGGCTTCATCATCGCCAGCATCAAGGACATCCACGGTGCGCCGGTCGGCGACACCCTGACCCTCAGCTCGACCCCGGACGTCGAAGTGCTGCCGGGCTTCAAGCGCATCCAGCCGCAGGTCTACGCAGGCCTGTTCCCGGTCAGCTCCGACGACTTCGAGGATTTCCGCGAAGCGCTGCAGAAGCTGACCCTGAACGACTCGTCGCTGCAGTACACCCCGGAAAGCTCCGACGCCCTGGGCTTCGGCTTCCGTTGCGGGTTCCTCGGCATGCTGCACATGGAGATCATCCAGGAGCGCCTGGAGCGCGAATACGACCTGGACCTGATCACCACGGCGCCGACGGTGATCTTCGAGCTGGTGCTCAAGACCGGCGAAACGATCTACGTCGACAACCCGTCCAAGCTGCCGGACGTCTCGGCCATCGAAGACATGCGCGAGCCGATCGTGCGGGCCAACATCCTGGTGCCGCAGGAGCACCTGGGCAACGTCATCACCCTGTGCATCGAAAAACGCGGCGTTCAGGTCGACATGCTGTTCCTCGGCAACCAGGTGCAGGTCACCTACGACCTGCCGATGAACGAAGTGGTGCTCGACTTCTTCGACCGCCTGAAATCCACCAGCCGCGGCTATGCTTCGCTGGACTACCATTTCGATCGTTACCAATCGGCTAATCTGGTGAAGCTGGACGTGCTGATCAACGGCGACAAGGTCGACGCCCTGGCGCTGATCGTGCACCGTGACAATTCCCACTTCAAAGGTCGCCAGTTGACCGAGAAGATGAAAGAGCTGATTCCTCGGCAGATGTTCGACGTGGCCATCCAGGCCGCCATCGGCGGTCAGATCGTTGCCCGGACAACCGTCAAGGCACTCAGGAAGAACGTATTGGCCAAATGCTACGGCGGTGACGTGAGCCGTAAGAAGAAGCTGCTGGAGAAGCAGAAGGCCGGTAAGAAACGCATGAAACAGGTCGGCAACGTGGAGATTCCGCAGGATGCCTTCCTCGCCGTGCTCAGGTTGGAATAATCAGGTCCTATGTCACTAAATTTCCCGCTGTTGCTGGTCATCGCCGTGTTCGTCTGCGGCCTGTTGGCGTTGCTCGATCTGTTGATCCTGGCACCGCGTCGGCGTGCTGCCATCGCTTCCTATCAGGGCAGCGTCAGCCAGCCTGACGGCCTGGTGCTGGAGAAGCTGAACAAGGAGCCGCTGCTGGTCGAGTACGGCAAGTCGTTCTTTCCGGTGCTGTTCATCGTGCTGGTGCTGCGTTCGTTCCTGGTGGAACCGTTCCAGATCCCGTCCGGTTCGATGAAGCCGACCCTGGACGTCGGCGACTTCATCCTGGTGAACAAGTTCTCCTACGGCATCCGCCTGCCGGTGATCGACAAGAAGGTCATCGAGGTCGGTGATCCGCAGCGCGGCGATGTGATGGTGTTCCGCTACCCGAGCGACCCGAACGTCAACTACATCAAGCGTGTGGTCGGCCTGCCGGGCGATACGGTGCGCTACACCGCCGACAAGCGCCTGTTCGTCAACGGCGAGTCGGTGGCCGAGCAACTGGTCGGTTCCGAGCCGGGCACCCTGGGCAGCGCCGAGCTGTACAAGGAAAAGCTCGGTGCCGCCGAGCACCTGATCCGCAAGGAAATGAGCCGTTACCGCGCCACGCCGGACCGTTCGTGGACCGTGCCGGCCGGGCACTACTTCATGATGGGCGACAACCGCGACAACTCGAACGACAGCCGCTACTGGGACGATCCGAGCATTCCGAAGGATCTCCTGGGCATGGTCCCCGACCGCAATATCGTCGGCAAGGCCTTCGCGGTCTGGATGAGCTGGCCGGAACCGAAACTCAGCCACCTGCCGAACTTCTCGCGGGTCGGCCTGATCAAGTAATCACACACGGCGCTGTTGACCACAGCGCCGAATGCATTTCTGGCGCCGGCACAATCGGCCCGGGGCATGAAGCCAACGATAGTCAGGACGTTATATTTGAACACAGCGTTAATTGTTCCAGGCCTGCGCCGCAATCCGGCGATGGCGGTGGAGTCCAGCCACGAACTCAGCGTGGGTAAACCGTGAGCGTTTCTTTGAGCCGTCTGGAGCGCAAGCTCGGATACACCTTCAAGGACCAGGAACTGATGGTCCTGGCCCTCACGCACCGCAGCTTTGCCGGACGCAACAACGAGCGTCTGGAGTTCCTCGGCGATGCGATCCTCAACTTCGTCGCGGGCGAGGCGCTGTTCGAACGCTTCCCGCTGGCCCGTGAAGGCCAGCTGTCGCGTCTGCGCGCCCGGCTGGTGAAGGGCGAGACCTTGGCCGTGCTGGCCCGCGGCTTCGACCTGGGCGACTACCTGCGCCTGGGCTCCGGCGAGCTGAAGAGCGGCGGGTTCCGCCGCGAATCGATCCTGGCCGATGCCCTCGAAGCCCTGATCGGCGCGATCTACCTCGACGCCGGCATGGAAACGGCCCGCGAGCGCGTACTGGCCTGGCTGGCCGGCGAGTTCGAAGGCCTGACGCTGGTGGACACCAACAAGGATCCCAAGACCCGTCTGCAGGAATTCCTGCAGTCGCGCAGCTGCGAACTGCCGCGCTACGAGGTGGTGGACATCCAGGGCGAGCCGCACTGCCGAACCTTCTTCGTCGAGTGCGAAGTTGTCCTGTTGAACGAAAAGAGCCGCGGGCAAGGCGTGAGCCGCCGGATCGCCGAACAGGTGGCCGCCGCCGCCGCACTGATCGCCCTGGGCGTGGAGAATGGCAATGACTGAATCAACCGCAACACGCTGTGGCTATGTCGCCATCGTCGGCCGCCCCAACGTGGGCAAGTCCACGCTGCTCAACCACATCCTGGGCCAGAAGCTGGCGATCACCTCGCGCAAGCCGCAGACCACCCGCCACAACATGCTCGGGATCAAGACCGAGGGTGACGTGCAGGCGATCTACGTCGACACCCCCGGCATGCACAAGGGCGGCGAAAAGGCCCTGAACCGCTACATGAACAAGACCGCTTCGGCGGCGTTGAAAGACGTCGACGTGGTGATCTTCGTGGTCGACCGCACCAAGTGGACCGAAGAGGACCAGATGGTGCTGGAGCGTGTGCAGTTCGTGACCGGCCCCCTGATCGTCGCGCTGAACAAGACCGACCGCATCGAGGACAAGGCCGAACTGATGCCGCACCTGTCCTGGCTGCAGGAACAGCTGCCGAATGCGCAGATCATCCCGATCTCGGCGCAGCACGGGCACAACCTCGACGCGCTGGAAAAGGTCATCGCCGACCACCTGCCGGAAAACGATCACTTCTTCCCGGAAGACCAGATCACCGACCGCAGCAGCCGTTTCCTCGCCGCCGAGCTGATCCGCGAGAAGATCATGCGTCAGCTGGGCGCCGAGCTGCCGTACCAGATCACCGTGGAGATCGAAGAGTTCAAGCAGCAGGGCAAGACCCTGCACATCCACGGCCTGATCCTGGTCGAGCGCGACGGCCAGAAGAAAATCATCATCGGCGACAAGGGCGAGCGAATCAAACGCATCGGCACCGAGGCGCGCAAGGACATGGAGCTGCTGTTCGACTCCAAGGTCATGCTCAACCTGTGGGTCAAGGTGAAGGGCGGCTGGTCCGACGACGAGCGCGCCCTGCGTTCGCTGGGCTACGGCGACCTGTAAGCCCTGGGCTTGCGCTACGCCGGAACCCCTTCTGTGGGAGCGGGCTTGCCCGCGAATGCGATGGATCAGTCAAGACGTCGGTCGACTGATACGCTGCATTTGCGGGCAAGTTCGCTCCCACAGTGATTTTGGCCGTGTGAACAACCGCGTTTTCGCATAAGGTCCCCATGTCGCACACTCCGCCTCCCGCCCAACCCGCCTACGTCCTGCATTCGCGCGCCTACCGCGAAACCAGCGCGCTGGTGGACTTCCTCACGCCGCAAGGCCGGCTGCGGGCGGTGCTGCGCGGGGCGCGGGGCAAGGCCGGCACGCTGGCGCGGCCGTTCGTGCCGCTGGAAGTCGAGTTCCGCGGGCGCGGTGAGCTGAAGAACGTCGGACGCATGGAAAGCGCCGGCACCGCTGTCTGGCTCAACGGCGAGGCGCTGTTCAGCGGCCTCTACCTCAACGAACTGCTCATCCGTCTGCTGCCCGCCGAAGACCCGCACCCCTCGGTGTTCGATCACTACGCCGCCACGTTGCTCGCCCTGGCCGAAGGCCGGCCGCTGGAGCCGCTGCTGCGTTCCTTCGAATGGCGCCTGCTCGATGACCTGGGCTACGGCTTCGCGCTGAACGCCGACCTCCACGGCGAGGCCATCGCCCCGGACGGGCTCTACCGCCTGCAGGTGGACGCCGGCCTGGAACGGGTTTACCTGCTGCAGCCGGGGCTGTTCAACGGCACCGAACTGCTGGCCATGGCCGAAGCGGACTGGTCGGCGCCCGGCGCGCTGTCGGCCGCCAAGCGCCTGATGCGTCAGGCCCTGGCCGTTCACCTGGGCGGCCGCCCCCTGGTCAGCCGCGAGTTGTTTCGCAAGTCCTGATCTGTCCGTATGCTGTGCGCCGAATCCCTCATTTCAGGAGCGCATCCGTGACCACCAGCAATCGCATTCTTCTTGGCGTGAACATCGACCACGTCGCCACCCTGCGCCAGGCCCGCGGCACGCGTTACCCGGATCCGGTCAAGGCGGCGCTGGACGCGGAAGAGGCGGGCGCCGACGGGATCACCGTGCACCTGCGCGAAGACCGCCGGCACATCCAGGAGCGCGACGTGCTGCTGCTCAAGGACGTGCTGCAGACCCGCATGAACTTCGAAATGGGCGTCACCGAAGAAATGATGGCGTTCGCCGAGCGCATCCGTCCGGCGCACATCTGTCTGGTGCCGGAAACCCGCCAGGAACTCACCACCGAAGGCGGCCTCGATGTGGCCGGGCAGGAGGCGCGGATCAAGGCGGCGGTGGAGCGCCTGTCGAAGATCGGCAGCGAAGTGTCGCTGTTCATCGACGCCGACGAGCGGCAGATCGCCGCCTCCAAGCGCGTGGGCGCACCGGCCATCGAACTGCACACCGGGCGCTATGCCGATGCCGAAACCCCGGCGGATGTGGCCGAAGAGCTGAAACGCGTGGCCGACGGCGTGGCGTTCGGGCTGGCCCAAGGGCTGATCGTCAACGCCGGCCACGGCCTGCACTACCACAACGTCGAGGCGGTGGCGGCGATCAAGGGCATCAACGAGCTGAACATCGGCCATGCGCTGGTGGCCCATGCGCTGTTCGTCGGTTTCAAGTCGGCGGTGTCCGAAATGAAGGCGCTGATCCTGGCTGCCGCCAAAGCCTGATCACCGCCACTCCTGCCTTGTCTCGCGGTGGCCGCAATCGCCAGCAGGCTGGCTCCCACAAGGGGCCTGGGTGAATGCAGGATCTACGGTGACCGCAAGACAAGGTGGCTGCCATCGCCAGCAGGCTGGCTCCCACAAGGGGCTTGAGTGGATGCGGAATCTGCGCTGACCG